>NZ_JCACIN010000031.1:0-5405 GCF_059504425.1 Drouetiella sp. | reverse complement strand
TTTTCTCTAAACCCCTGCCCAGTCAGTCTCTCAAGACTTTTCTGCACCACTAAGGGTGCGACTGACCCTCAATCGTCTGAAGCAGGGATAAAAGGCGGTCACTCAAAACCTGATTGGGAACCCCGCCAAGCAGAGTTGAATAGGGCTAATGAAAGTGAATCCACGTTCGAACCATCGTTACCGTGAACAAGCCTACGCAGGTTTACAGGCTTGCCCAAAATGGGACAGGATAATCGGCAGGCAGTTGCAACGCTGACCTGCAAGCACTCGGACTGAAACCCGGTGGAGAGTGGGAGCCTAAGTTCAACGTAAAACGGAAGTTGGGAACGAAGTAACCTCTTCAATTGCTCCCTGGATTCAGTCGAGACCAGAGTAGGTAGTCAGCCGCATGGGTTGTGGAGGAAGGATTGTCTCAGAAGCCAAAGCCTTTGGGAAAGCCAGAGGATATGCAGACAGAGACACGACAATTGGGAAGGTAGAGTTGTCAGTCGCAATGTACACGTCATGAGCGAGTTAACGACTACGTATGGATGGAGCATCCTCGTCTGGCGCAAGCTAGAACGAAAGGTGTTGAAGTTGCATTCATCTAATCTACCGAGCCATGGGTCAAGGCAGTTTGCCACCAGCCATTGGTATGCAAGACAAGCACCCAATTGTTGAGGAGCCGTGTGCCAGCAAACTGGCAAGCACGGTTTTGAAGCAGAGGGTAGGGCAGTGATGTCCTACTCGACTGCATCTCGACCCCGTTATGGGGCTGCAACAATGGGAATCTTGATCACAAATTCTGCTCCTTGCCCAACTTGAGAATTGACCTTAAGGGTGCCGTGGTGTCTTTCTACAACAATTTGATGAGCGATCGCCAGTCCAAGCCCAGTCCCTTTACCAACTGGTTTTGTGGTGAATAGTGGCTCAAATAATCGCTCTTGTATTGATTCGGGAATGCCAATGCCGTTATCTGCGATTTCGATCACGACTTGCTGGTTAGCAATTGTGTGGGTTGCAATCTGGATCTGGGGAATTAGACCGAGCAATTTACCTTGCATCATTGCTTCTTCAAGGGCATCGATCGCGTTTGCCAGGATATTCATAAATACTTGATTCACTTCCCCCAAATAACACTGAACTGCGGGCAATGCACCATAAGATTTGAGGACTTCGATGCGAGGGCGATCACCCTTTCCCTTGAGGCGATGCTGCAAAATCATCAGCGTACTATCCAGTCCTTCATGCAAATCCGCAGGAATTTGAGTTTCGCTATCCGAGCGGGAAAATGTGCGGAGTGAGGTTGAGATGCTTTTAATGCGCTCAGAGCCTAATGTAAAGGAGTCCAGAATTTTTGCGATATCTTTGAGCGCAAATTCCAGATCCAAATTCTCAATAGCATTCGTTAATGTTGGCGATGGGGTAGGATATTCCTGCTGATACAGATGCAGAATCTGGGTGATGCTAGCCATGTGCTCTCGTAGCGGGTTAATGTTGCTAGCAATAAAGTTAATTGGATTATTCATTTCATGGGCAATTCCAGCCACCATCTCGCCCAAGCTGGCAAGCTTTTCCTGCTGCACTAGCTGTACCTGGGCTTGTTGCAGCGCAGTGGTGCGATTGCGCACTTGGTCTTCTAAAGATTCCGTAAGTTGCTTGAGTTGCAAATGCACTTGCAATCTTGCCATTACCTCTGTCTGATCAAACGGTTTAGGAATGTAATCCACTGCACCCAGAGAAAAGCCCTTGGCTTTGCTGTCTGTATCGGCAAGGGCGGTGGTGAAAATGACCGGAATAGATTGAGTAACCGGATTGGCTTTGAGGCGGCGACAGGTTTCAAACCCATCAATTCCAGGCATTTGCACATCCAGCAGAATCAGTTCTGGTAGATGGCGTTCGACTTGAGCCAGGGCACTTTCTCCATCCATTGCTACCCGGAAGCGAAAGCCACCACCACTCAGTGCCTCAGACAAGACAGACAAGTTGGTCGGGTTGTCATCCACAATCAAAATAAATCCGGTATCCATAGTCGTTGACATGAGAGCGTTACTCCTGGCGCAAGGGTGCAAACTGTATTTCAATGAAGTTCAGTTGGAATTAGTTGAGAGAGCGTTCTATGAAAGCTTGCAGGGCTTTGAGTTGAAATCCGCTTGCTAACTGGGAAAGATGTTGGGCAAAAGGGGTAAGCGTTGAGTCTGAGGCGGGAAGTTGTTCAGCTACTTCTACAATGCCCTGAATATCACCTTCCTGAACCAGCTTGAGTAACTGCTGTAATACTGTCTTTGCAGGCGGAGTCATTACCAGAGGCGGCGCGGGTTGAGGTAAAGGCTGAGGTGTCACAGTAGTTTCATAGATCCATTCCAGGTTAAGTAGCTGGTGCAGCTGGTGCAACAATTCTTCTGCTTGCACAGGTTTGGACAGGAAGATGTTGGCTCCGGCATCGATCGCTTCGTGCTGGTTGCTTTCAAAAACGCTGGCAGACGAAGCGATCGCCACCACACCTTGTATATCTGCTGTAGCTCGAATTTGCTTCAGCAGTTGATAGCCATCCATCACGGGCATCATCAAGTCCGTGATGACGACATCCGGCTGCGACTCAAGCACTTTCTCCCAACCTTCTTGACCGTTGCTTGCTTCGATGACCTCAAAGCCGATCGGTTCTAATAAACTCACCACCACCGACCGATTTTCCCACCGATCATCAACGACTAAAACCGTGCGCTTTTTGCCCTGGTAGCCCAGGATAGTGCCTTGATTGACAGAACGAGAGGTATTTGCCCACTCCTGCGCTTCCGGCAATTCCACATCAAACCAGAAGGTACTGCCCTTGCCTGCGTCACTTTGTACTTCCAGTTGGCTGTTCATCAACCCCAGAATTTTTTGGCTAATTGCCAAGCCTAAACCTGTCCCTTCTGCTTGTTTTTTCGCATCGCCCACTTGTTCAAATGGGAGGAAGATTTTCGTCTGCTGTGCTGGAGTCATGCCGACCCCAGTATCTTCAACCTGAAATCGCAAGCGATAGTGAGAAGCAGGTTCCAACTTTTGGGCTTTGACGCAAAAGGTAACACTACCCACATCAGTAAATTTAATTGCATTGCCAAGCAGGTTGAGCAGCACCTGACGTAAGCGTTTTTCATCCGCCCGAATTCCCATCGGCAAATTTGGATCTGCCTGGTAGAGAAAGGCAACGCCCTTTTGTTCGGCACGGATGCGGCAAATTTCGCTAACCCCTTGGAGGAACGAGGGGAAATGAAACTCGCTGACCGAGAGATCTAGCTTACGGGCTTCGATTTTAGAGAGGTCGAGAATGTCGTTAATCAGGGTTAGCAGGTGAGAGCCGCACTGCTCAATGATACCAATGCCCTTGCGCTCCTTATCCGTTAGAGTCTTGGAGCGTCGGAGAATTTGAGCATAGCCGAGAATGCCGTTAAGGGGAGTGCGTAACTCGTGACTCATATTGGCGAGAAATTCACTCTTGGCTTGGTTTGCTGCATTAGCGGCTTCTTTTGCTGCATCTGCTGCTGCGTTTGACTTCTTCAGTTGGGTTTGCTCAAACGATTGCACTTGCCAAAGAACCACAATCATTGTGCCTGCAAGTCCAGCAACAACCAGTGCCATCAAATCTAGCGGTCTGAGTTGTGCTTCGATGTTTTCGCGGGGAATGACTAAGGCGACTGACCAACTCGCTTCTTGCAGCGGCACAAATGCAACATATTTCTGAGTACCGTCAATGGGGATTAATTCAATGCCTTGCTCTCGGTTCGTCATACGTTGGGCGATCGTCGCTAGACCTGGATCTGGAGATTCGCTCAAGCTAGGAGCAGGTTTTTCCAGAGTTGACATTAACTCTGGTTTTGGGTGAACAATTGCTTCACCTTTAGAGTTGAGCGCAAAAGCATAGCTGTTATTGCCATACTGTATCTGGCTTACAACTTGAGCAACTCGATCGACTTTTACAAAACCACCGAATGCCCCAATGGGTTGACTGGCAGCATCAAGACTCTCACGAACGGGAGCCGCGATTGGAATCGAGGGCAGTCCTGTGGTGCGACTGATAACCGGATCATAAATCGCAGTCTTACCGGCGATCGCGCCTTGATGGTGCAGACGATTCCTAACATTGATATCAGAGCGACCAGTTGCAGTAGTGTACAGCGTCCCGTCTATTGTTGCCCAGTAGAAAAAGAAAAAATCATTGATTCGCTGAACTTCTGCTTGCAGATAAGCCTCAGCCCTCAACCAATTGAATGAGCGGACTGTCTCAGTAATGGAGAGCATTTGTACCTCAGCTTTACTTGTTTTGAGCCAGCCATCAATCTCACTCGTTCCCTGCTGCACTTCTAGAAACGCATTTTGCTTCAGGTTTTCCAGCGTCAAGTTTCGCACTACCTGATAGCTAAAATAGGCACCAATACTGACAATCAGCGTCGTCCCTCCGAGAACCAGCCGCATCAGCAAGTTGCGAGTCGTTTTCTGTTTTTCACGGGGCAATGATTGAGTGGGTTGATGTGCCGTTGGTTGACAAAGATGTTGGGAGGCGGTCATAAGCTCTGATCCATTAGCAGATTGTTGTGCTTAGGATGCCCATCTGTTTGAGAGTGATACCAGACAGTCGTTCTGGTTCATATCTGGATTAAGCAACCCCAAATCTAAAGTCAATGCTCATCTTTTGTCGTAACTCAATGGCTTTGGGTGTGTAAAGGATGCTAGGGCGTGTCATCAATTAAGCCAAACGACAGCAGCAGCGTTCCCACTGGTCATCTCTTAGCTCGACTTTATCCAATTCAGGCGGCGTAGCATAACAAGTCAGACCAGCTATCCAGCAAAGCTTTTGGTATTTTCACGACATTAGTGTCTGAGCTAGAGAGCTGTAAAAGACGCGCATGCCAGAACCGCTGACGTACCCAAGCTAAGGCATCAATGAATGTAGGTAGCTCTTTACGATACCAAGCAGAGTGAGGTAGCGAGCAACCCACTGAGGATTGCCGTTGATTAGCCAAAAGGACAATGATAGAAAACAAAGCCAGCAGAGCAGGAGTCGTTCGTAAGATCGCCAAGTCAGACCACTGCCTTTGGGTTTCGACTCCTAAATGCGCTCGGACTTCCTCAAAGGTGACTTCCACTTGCCAGCGTTGGCGAAACCAAAGCAAGATTTGTTCAGGTGTAGCCGTGAGATCTGTCGAGAGAAACGCTTGTGGCTCAAATTTACCATTAGGGTCTTTGACCAGCACCCACTTGATGGGCACTGCAGGCAATCCTGTGTGATACCAAACAGCAGTCTGGGAGGCCAGTTGTAACTGACAAGAGCGTCCACCGTACCACCGCTCAATCGTTATGGGGTATGGCAACGATTCGTGTAAAAAAGGGGCTATTAAGTGACAATGCAGATGGGCTCTTCCCAACTTTTGGTGATCCTGAAATCC
>NZ_JCACIN010000030.1:0-5406 GCF_059504425.1 Drouetiella sp. | reverse complement strand
TTGTTGCTATCACTGCTAACTGTCGGAGGCATGGATCTTGAACTATCAACCTATAAAGTGCCTAACTCAGAGGTGTGTAGCAGCTAAAGCCTCCCACTGAAGTGGGTAGTTTTGGACTAGCGTGCTGGGACAATAAACTCAAAGCCGCTGACCCAACTCCAACGCCAGCTAACTATTAATGGACTGAAAGTTTCTGTCTAAGATCCCACAGCGGGTGAATAGACGGAATAATTCGACATAAGAACCCGAATTTACTATTTAAGGGGATTGTTTCCGTATAATACGCTGCTCAAGCTAGATATCCCGAATTTTTCCGCATATTTTCAGATTCCCTACAGAAATGAGCAGATGTACCATTAAGCACATAGTACATCTGCTCATTTCTTATGTAGCTACCTCCCAAAAAGTTGTTAGATCAGGTGCGAGATGCTATTCGCCTCAAGCACTACTCCTATCGCACTGAAGAAATCTACGTGCAATGGATTTGACGTTATGACAGACTTTCAAAATCAGAGTAGTTGCGTCCATCGCAACTACTCTAATCACTTATCTGAGCTTTAAGTGGCAGAATCGCTACAGTTAGCGACACAGCTTCACTTAGGAGACGTTCCGACGCTACCAAGCTCGGCTCTCTCTCCCAAAGCCAAGCCGTCTGGTCCTACTCAATCCGGTTTAATGAAAAATCGAATGAAGAAGCTTGTGCGGGGAATCCGCAGACAGGTTTCTGTGAAAGGGAGGCTTACAACAATGGCATATCATGTCGCCTTGCATGCACACAATGTAAATCTTTGCCCAATAGCCAGGTTAACGAGCTTTTCGGCGTCTTCCTTTTTGCGTATATTGTGGGTATTTAACCTGACTTGATATGAGGTATAATCCTGAGCACTCTTAAAACCAAAAGGCGAGAGCAACGGAGAATACAAAGTAAGCCTAAACATTGGAGAAGTCCTCCCTACTCGACAATGAAGGCGTAACAGAGCTTTGAGTTCTAGAAATGCCGGATCTACTTAGACTTACATTACGAAAAATTATTGGGTGTTACCCTGGCAATTTCTGTGGGTAGCTTATAGATACGAACCGCTGAAGCTTCAACCTGACGCATAAGCGATTCTCTCGCGTACATCGCTTTTTCAAGGAGCTCTGCAACAACACTAAGCAACCGTTTAGGCGAGAGGTCTATTGTTTGTCTCTTAATCAATGTTTTTGGTTTCCAAAACCACGTGAGTTCGGGGCTAACATTGTATTCTCAATAAGCCTTGCTATTGAGAATATCCTCAACAATTGAGCTTGTTGATAATGGTTCTAGAGGGTATGCAGGGTTAAGTAACGAGAAATCGAGGCCTCCAGCAATTTCTTATCCCGAACTCACGTTGAACCTGTATTTTTGCCCTCAGCAGTTAAACCCTCACATTAATACCGATTCGAGCGCTTTGAACTCTTAAAGCTCCCTATGTTTGGCGACTTGCCCACGTCAGCTAGACATCTGCGAGGCTCAATTCTTACAGGCTTTTTAACAGGATTCTGTGGCACTGCTGATGTTAAGGGTGAAATTTTCTGACGCATAGCGTCAAAAAATTCAGCTCTAGATTAAGCAATACGAGCTGCTAAAGATTTGAGCTATTTGACAGCGGTTGGCGTAGCCATTTAGGCGCGCACAGCCAGTTTTGTCCTGCATTTTTTTTGGAACACTCAGAATTAAACCTATGGCAACCTTTAATGTCACTACCACCAATGACAGCGGCACAGGATCATTGCGGGATGCGATCGCCCAGGCCAATGCAACGACTGGCATGGACTCGATTGCCTTTACAGGAGCAGTCTTCACCGATACAACCCTAGACACGATCGCCCTAACCTCTGGGCAGCTTGATGTTACAGATAGCCTGATGCTGCAAGGCACAGGAGCCACGCTGCTCACCCTCAGCGGCAACAACACCTCCCGCATTTTCAACATCACGGCGGCTGACGCAACCTTAGATGGACTGACGATCGCCAATGGCAATGCTGTTGGGTCAGGTGGCGGCATTCTCTATCTAGGCAACGGAGCGCTCACCATCAAGAACAGCACTTTATTCAACAATAAAGTAACGGGTGCGTCTGGCAGTAACGGCGGCGATGGTGGCGGTGGCGGCGGTGGCGGTGCCGCAGGGCTAGGTGGCTCTCTCTACAGCGAGGGCGGTACGGTAACAGTCAGCAATTCCACCATTTCGGGGGGGCGAGCCATTGGCGGTAACGGCGGCAATGCGGCACTGAGCAATGGTCTGAGTACAGGGATTGGGGCAACGGGCGGCGGTACAGCAGGCGGCACCGGGGGCACAGGCAGCGCCGCAGGTAGCAGCGGCGGGTTTGGCAGCGGCGGCGGCGGCGGTGCAGGCAGCACTTCCGGCGGCAGTGCTGGGGGTGCAGGCGGCTTTGGGGGTGGCAGCGGCGGCGGCGGCGCCGTCAACGGACTCAGCGGCACGGGCAGCAGCTTGGGCGGCAATGGGGGCGTTGGGGGTGCTACAGAATCGGGTGCAGGCGGCGGCGGCGCAGGCTTAGGCGGCGGCATTTTTATGCGCGGTGGAACGCTAAAGCTCGATCGCACGACCTTTAGCGATAACGCTACTCAAGCGGGTATTGGCGGCGTGAGTGGCGTCACCAACGGCAGCGGACTCGCCGGACAAAGCAAAGCTGGAGCAGTCTTTCTGGGTACTGGAGCCACTGCTAGTAGCCTCAACACTACTTTTGCGGGCAGTGTTGCCGTCAATGATGCTGGCAGCCCGACTGACAATGACGATGTGTTTGGGACGATCGCTTCTCTACCCTACCTTGTCTCTCTCACGCCTACCAGCCTGCTCAACGGCACGAGTATTGGCTACACGGCCACCTTTAGCGAAGCGGTTATAGGTGTTAACCTGAGTGACTTTTCTTTGACAACCACCGGGACACTGGCAGGAGCCGCAATTTCCTCGGTTCAGTCGGTGAACGACACGGTGTACACCGTTGCCGTCAATACGGGAGTTGGTGCAGGCGACCTTAACCTCAAGTTGGTTGACGATGACTCGATCGCCAGTAAGAGTGGTCAGGTTTTGGGTGGCGTCGGCAGCGGCAACGCTAATTTTTCTGCTCAAGCTTACACCATTGATCGATCGGCACTAACGGTGCAAATCATTCAAGTCAAAGAACTTCCCTTCGGGCTAGCCAAGAAAGTCGGTGGCATCAAGTTCAAATTCAGTAAGGTTGTCGCCGGATTCGATCTATCAGATCTGCGTCTGTCGGTTAAAGGCAAGTTGATTGCGCTCACCGGAGCTACCCTGACCACAACTGATAACATAACCTGGACGCTAGACAATCTAGAGAGCCTTACGCAAGAGTTAGGCGAATACCAGGCCTCGATCGCCTCTGGCAGTTTTACAAACGTTATCAGTGGTTCTACGTTAGACATCAGTGGTACTTGGCTCACGGGTATCGTGGGGTTTGCACCTCAAACGATCGTGTTTAAGGGCGGTAAAAAGGGCGTCCAGCGCTCTGGTGGCAAGGAAGGAGACTTCATTATCAGCAGTTGCAACAATGACATTCTGCTGGGAGGGGATGGCGGCGATCGCTTGTTTGGTGGCTTTAAGCTGAAAGGCTTCGGTAACGATCGCCTGTCGGGTGGCAACGGCGATGATTACCTGGATGGCGGTAGAGGCCGTGATTTGCTAGAAGGCGGCAACGGCAAAGACAAATTGAAGGGAGGCAAGCGCAGTGACCAACTCCAGGGAGATGATGATGATGACCAGCTGATTGGTCAAGAGGGAAATGATGTGCTGGTGGGCGGCGACGGCGAAGATGTCCTGTCGGGCGGCAGAGGCAGAGATGTATTTGTTTGCCAGTCGGTGAAAGGGGGTAACGATCGCGTGACTGACTTCAAGGTCAAAACCGATTTGCTGGATCTGCGGGAAATCTTTGCGTTAAAGGAGTTCAGCGCTTTGACGGCATTTGCTCAGTTCACTGAATATGTGAAGTTGGTCAAGGTCGGGGCAGATACACAAGTCCGAATCGATGCAGATGGCATGGGCAGTAGTAAAACCTTCGTGTCAGTCATGACGCTAGAAAAGGTAACAACAGCGAGCATTAGCGCACAGAATTTTGTGATCAGCTAAGCAGATATAGCTGTCGCCAGTTTGCTTAGGACATTTTTGGTGAGGCGCAGCGCCCCCCACCAAAAATGTCCCCGTCCTAAAGCTCAAGGGCGTCGGTTGTGCAGATAGATGAGTTAGCAGGTCTTAATTGCAGACAGTAGATAATAGGTAAGGGGGAGATATTGAACTGGCATTTAGTCGTTTCCCCTGCCTCTCCCCTCTTCCTTGGCTCGTCCTTTCCGCCGTTTTTCTTCTTCCCTGGCTTGCTCTTCTTCTCGTCGTTGGGCTTCTCGTGCTTGCTTTCTCTGCGGAGGAGCAGGATTTATATTTTCCCCGGTCGAACGATCGCTTGTTGGAGTATCTAAGGAGGCAGGGGCAGACGTAGCCTCTGAGTCTATTGCTTCTGTGGAAAATGGTTCTAGTGCAGCAGGAGCATCTGAAGGAGGTATCACTTCAGAGGGTTGAGTTGAATTTTCTAACGGCGCAGCAGGAGCGACCGCAGGCGACTCCAAGGGGGTAAATGTATCGGTGGTTTTGGGTTGGTCAGTTGGCAAAGAGGTTTGCGATTGCCACCAGGAGTAGCCCAAAACGAGTGGGATCAAAGCGCCTAATATCAAAACTCCGGGCAACCACCATCGACTTTGAGAGGTACCCTTTTGAGCTGGAGAGGCTATCATCACCGTACTACCTTGGATTGATCGGGGGTGAACCGCATGATAGGCAGGTGAAACGGCTACTGTTGCGACCTGGCTCGTAGAACCGACATTTGGCACCACCGGACTGTTAGTCTCTGTACATGAAAGCAACGCCAGCCATGCCTCTACTGTGGCTGGACGATGCAGTGGCTCCATTGCCATCCCTCTCATAACCGCTTCGTTAACCGAGGCACTCACCCCCGGCAGAAGTTGACGGAGTTCGGGTAGAGGAGAGCGATCGCGCAAGGGCGCTGCAATCGGCACCTTTCCAGTTAATAGGGTGTATAGCGTAGCTGCAAGCCCATAGATATCCGTTGCGGACGATCGCTTTGCTTGTGGAAAATATTGCTCAATTGGGGCATATCCTTCGGAGACGAGATGGGTATGCGTTTGAGTGAAACCAGGTGTAAACTCGCGGGCAATGCCAAAATCAATTAGGACTATCTGTTGAGTTCCTTCGCGCAAAATCAAATTTTGTGGCTTAATGTCGCGATGCAGCAATCCGTTCTGATGAACTGTTTTAATGGCATCTCCAACCTGAAGAATGTAATGAATATAGCGCTACGCATGTACGTTAGGACATTCTTTGAAAGCAGCATCAACGCAAT
>NZ_JCACIN010000029.1:0-5478 GCF_059504425.1 Drouetiella sp. | reverse complement strand
GGCTAATGGTGAAGAGGCTTGCAGCATCTTCTTAAGATCTCAAATGGGTTCTATATGGACTACTAGGTGGTAATGCAGAAACGAGACTACCAAGATTACTGGGTAAATCAACAACAGCGATCGCTGCCTCATCTCCAAACAACTCCTGCATAGTATCTTTTTTATTTGGATACTGCATTCGCCCATGAAATCGAGCACAAAGGCTGTAGAGCAGTTCGTCTGGGTAAGGAGCAGGAAAACATCCAAGCATGTTTGCTTATAAGTAGTTTAATGTCTGTCTACAGATCAAGTTCAGCAGAAACTATTAGAAGTAGTTAGCAGTTGTGATTCCTGCCAACTCATGACGAGCTACTTAGCGGTCGTCGTTAGATAAGCTACGCTTCAAATCTTCTTTCTTCTGCATCCACAGGGCGATCGCCTCTTTGAGAGCCTCACTTTGGCTCAGTTCTTCTGAGGTGCAGAGAACCTTGAATCGCAGTGCAAGCTCTTTGGGCACATAGCCGCTTACTTGAGCGTAATTGGGGTCGTCACGCTTCGTTACCAAGTCGCTTAAGTGGGGTTCACGTAAATTTCCTGAATTCATCATCTCATGAAGGTATGAAATCCTTTAACTAGCATTATTTCATGAAGTAATTACTTCATGAAATAATGCTAGCATTTTCGTGACTGTAAATGTTTTTCCTGCTAGTCATGAATCCGGATGCTTCAGCCTCTCACCCATTCTTCGGGGACAAAAACTCTCACCCTTCAGTCTTCTCTAGTCGTAAGGGGGCAAACTTGCTTTTTGGGCAAAACGCTGAGCCATGGTTATTTGTGGACAGGGCGGCAAAAAGTTTCAACATTCTTCCAATTTCAGAATTAACAGGGCTAAAACCCTTAAAATCTCGTTCGATATTTCTGAGATAGCGAACCCCAAACAACTTTTTGCGGCCCCGTCAAATTCTGATTAAAACTCGTTATGGGTGAGGGCAGAAATCAAATCTAGGCAACTAGGGAGCTTGTCTCCTTTACCAAGCGAATTCTGAACCTCTCTAGTGATGCGTACTATCTGCTGTCGGGAACGATCGTCAGTTGATCCCGACAGCGGCTCTTAGATTTACACGGTGGCTCTCAATGCATGTAAGCCCACCTGATTTCCTTCGGTATCGAGCACAATGCCAATGAACCCAGGATCGCCGATATCCGTTTTCGGCACTAAGACTTTGCCCCCCTGAGACTCAACCCGCTCCAATGCTTGCTCTAGGTGAGGAACATCTCCTAGATTCAGATAGATTAGGGTGCCTGAAGTGGAAGGTGTAAGTCTTTGGCTCTGGACAATGGCTCCACCTGCGCCCGTTTCGCTAGCCGGAAAGAACGCCTGCGGCTCTCCCATAAATTCTCCTTTTTTGATCTCCACCCCCAATAGAGCGCTGTAAAAACTGACGGCGCGATCGAAGTCAGTCGCCGGGATTTCAAACCAATTAATTGCATTTTGCATACTCATCTCCAGAATAAAGTGACTTGAAGTATAGTACATCAGTTCTGTTTAGAGGCAAGGTGTTCTAGCCATCAGGGTGAGAAATGCGATCGCTCAGTTTTGAACTTCTAAGCTTGTAAGCACTCAAGCAGACTGGGCTTTGCAGCGACTCGGCACCAGGCGCAATCATTCTATTTGGCTGCGCTCCACTCCCCAAGTCAGTCTTATGAGCCATGATTCTTTGAATACCTCAGTATCAATTGCCGCATCTGTAACCAGCAGCACGGCAACTTCTACTCAGCCAGAAATGACTTTCAACCTGAGTGATGAGCAGTGGCAGCATCGAATTTTGCTCGTTTTTGCCCCATCTGAGCCATCTCCGCTCTATCAGCAACAGCAGCAGGCATGGCAATCTCGCAGCGAGGGCATGCAAGAACGCGACCTTAAACTCGTAGAAGTGTTGGCAGCTGGAGCCAGTCGAGTGGATGAACAGCCCATGTCGGCTGCCTCCGCCGATCGCTTAAGGGATCAGTTTGGCGTTGCTCCACAAGACTTTGCCGTAATTTTAGTGGGCAAAGATGGGACTGAAAAGCAGCGATTTTCTTAGCCAGTTGACCTGAGCGATATTTTCAGCACGATTGACGCAATGCCCATGCGTCAACAAGAGATGCTATGAGCGTCTACGGTTGCTCCGTCTCCTGCTCGATGCTGAAATGCGAACTGGAATCAAGCCCCCGATTCGTCTAGATTAAAGATATGACACAGCCAAAACTGCGATCATCAGAAGAGGAGACATTGAATCAATTGAGCTGGAAGCAGTGGAAACTGAACCGTCAACGTCTGGTGCTGTTGGGGATAGCGCTCGGGCTGATTGCACTCTCATGGGTTGGGATTGCTGTGGCACGATCGGGATTGACGGTGCGTTCTCTAGAACAGGGTCGTGTGCCGCTGCTGTATCTTGCCCCCGAAGCAGCAAAGTCTGTACCGGGCGTGCTGGTGGCGCATGGCTTTGCAGGGTCTAAACAGTTGATGCTGGGCTATGGTCATGCCCTGGCAAAGGCAGGATACGCCGTCATGTTGTGGGATTCGGATGGACATGGAGCAAACCCTACGCCGCTGAAGCAATACGACTCTCAAGCCAGTCTTGAGATAGCTCAACAAGCATTGCTGCAACAACCTGAAGTAGATTCCACTCGTCTGGCGCTCCTGGGTCACTCCATGGGAAGTGGGTTTGTGATGGAGGCTGGAATTCGTCATCCAGAACGCTTTGCTGCAACGATCGCCATCTCTCCCACTGGGGCAAGTGTTACACCCCAACTGCCGCGCAATCTTCAGCTGCAAGCAGGCAGCGGCGAAGGCGGGTTTGTGGAGAATGCCCGACGTTTACTGGAGCAGGCGGGCGGTACAACGGCTAATTTTGCACAGGGTAAAGGGCGAGAACTGGTGGTAGTGCCGAATGTCGAGCACATCACTATTTTGTTTAGCGATGTCAGTCATCAGGCGGCAGTGCGCTGGCTCAATAGGACATTTGGGCGCTCCTCTCAAAGTCGTTATGTCGATCGTCGCATGGGTTGGTATGGCTTACACCTGTTGGGCTGGCTGCTGGGATTAGCGGCAGTTGCTCCCGTGTTGGCAACACCGATGGGGATAACAAAAGGTGCAGCTTGGCGACGCTGGGTGGGGTTGGTTGTGGCTCCGATCGCGGCTGTTGTAGGAGTCACGTTACTGAGTCAGCGAGTCTTGCTGGAAAACTTGGGCGGCGTGCAGGTGGGTGGGGCAGTCGGAGTCTGGTTTCTGTTGGCTGGAATGACTTGGCTGAGTGTAATTGCCGCTGTGCCGCGTCCGACGCTGCGATCGCTCAGTTTAGGTATCGGGCTGTTTGGACTGCTGTGGATTGCCTTTGGCGCAATGGCGCAGGTCGTCTGGTTGCAATGGTGGCTGATTCCGATGCGGTTGCGGTTATGGTTGCCGTTAGCGATCGCCTGCTTCCCTTGGTTTCTGGCAGCAGGTATCGTGCAGCAGAATATTGGGGTGGGCAAACGAGTGCTATGGTGGCTGGCACAGAGCGGAGTCATGATCCTGGGCTTTGGGGTGACGCTGTATTTCTTGCCATCGCTGGGCTTTATGGTTCTACTGCTGCCCTTATTTCCACCGTTGATCGGCATTCTAGCGCTGGTGGCAGGTTGGGTAAATTCGGCGTGGGCGTATGCGATCGGCTCTGCTCTGTTTTTTGGGTGGTTATTGGCGGCAGGCTTTCCACTTTCAGCCTGATTTTGAGACAAGGCTTGCGGCTCAGGATTGATCTCTGGGCCAAATGGCAGTAAATGAACTATGCGGACTCTGGCTTGTAGAGGTTTGGGATCGACGCGATTGCGCGAAATTGGGGTCACTACCTCTGGATTGACACAACACTAATAAGAATCCCGCCCTGTGGACTCAAGCAGATGTCGATACCGCTCATGACGCGAAAAAATGGAAGCGACAGGTAGAGATTATTAATCTATTTGGAGTCTTGCAGAAACTCATTGACATTCCATCTGATTCTGCAATATGTTTTTGCAACGCTGAAAGGCTTATTGGACGATCGAAGCCTATCAATGCGTAAACGAACGTTTGCGCAAGGAATCTATAAAGCCATTTACTCCTCAACGCTGCCCATCACCCGCTGTAGATAACCTTTGCATCATAGCCAACCAATTCTCGACGGTCGGCGTGCATGGGCGTTAGGCAGTGCTTTTGTGAGATTAAGACTTACTGGTGATAGCTGTAAAGATTAAGGTAAAATAGGGGCTATTTTGTTTTTGGTCTGAACAGATTAAATCCTCTCCTGTTGTCGATCTCTAGCACTTATGCAGAGCAACTTATTCACCTCTGTTTTACTACCGCTGGCTCTAGCAATTGTCATGCTAGGTATGGGACTGAGTTTGGTTCCAGAAGACTTTAAGCGAATCACTCGCTACCCCAAGGCGGTTGCAGTGGGCACGGTCTGCCAGGTATTGCTGCTGCCGCTGATTGGGACACTGATTACACTGGTAGTTCCTATGCAACCGGAGATCGCTGTGGGTCTGATTGTTTTGGCAGTCTGCCCTGGTGGTCCTTCCTCTAATCTCATTACCTATCTGGCAAAGGGTGATGTTGCTCTATCGGTGACGCTCACGGCAGTCAGCAGCATTGTCACCGTGTTTACGATTCCCCTTTTTACAAATCTGGCGCTCCAGTATTTCCTAATGGAAAGTGCGGGGATCACCCTGTCGATTGGCTCTACCATGCTGCAAATCTTCCTGATCACGCTGCTGCCTATAGCGATCGGGATGGCAATTCGTCACCAGTTTCCTGACACAGCGCGTCGCTTAGAAAAGCAAATGAACCGCCTTGCCGTAGGACTATTAGCACTGATTATTGTGCTGTTACTAATAAGGGAAGGCAGTAAGCTCCCAGGCTTCCTGGTGCAGGTGGGAATCGGCGTAGTGCTGCTCAACCTACTGGCAACGCTAGTAGGATTTCTTGCTGGAAAGCTGTTTCGGCTGCCCTTAGCTCAACAGATCTGTATTGCTATTGAAGTGGGCATTCAAAATGGAACGTTGGCGATCGCCATCACTGCTGGTCTACTCAATAACCCCGACATGGCAGTGCCCGCTGCCGTTTATAGCTTGTTGATGTATGTTACTGGCTTCGGAGCTATCCTCTATGGCAGACAAGCGATCAGTAGCGCGTCTAGCTTGAAGTGTTGAACTGCTGTCCTAGTTGAAAAACAGTCTCTAAATATTCCTGATAAGCACAAATTTTGTTGTCCCTCGCGTACATAGCCTATCGGCTTTAGCCTAAGCACAGGGCGAGTCGCTTAAAACCATTGTTATAAGTATTCAGACTATCGGCCATACTGCGGAAGATGCCTAACGGCAAAAGTGAGCGGCAGCAGATAGGGCTGAAACGAAGCGCAAAACTTGTATACGTCCGCTCCACTGTGTTGTGTACGCCCAGCATGGGCGTGAACTAATGGGGTGAAAGTCCCCTGGAGGAGA
>NZ_JCACIN010000028.1:0-63801 GCF_059504425.1 Drouetiella sp. | reverse complement strand
GCGCGGAGCGCGACACTTCCAAAAAACTATTGGGTTTTATTTCGTACACGATCCTAAGCGCTGATAGTGGGCTTATACATGACTTCTCGCACGGCAGTCATTCCAGCCACCAGTTTATCCATTTCCTCGCGGGTATGTCTGGCGTTGGCGGTGATCCGAATCCGCGGCTTAGCAATAAACCAGATCGGCGAAACCCAAATGCCATGATCGTAGATCAGCTTTCGGGCAAACAGTTTGGGATTGAGATCGGGCGGCAGCAGCACCGGAACAACGTTAGTTTCACCGATCGCTTCAAAATCATGCTCCACCATGCGCGATCGCAAATATCGCGTATTCTCTTGCAGCCGCTCCACCAGTTCAGGACGGCGGCGCACCTGGCGAATGCTTTCAAGTGCGGCGGCAGCCAACGGCGGCGCGAGTGAACAGGTGCCGATCGAGGTAGGGGAGACGTTCAGCAGCGGTTTCAATTCCTCAATGTGAGTGCTGATGGACGCGCCCACCGATGCGCCAAACTTCGAGAAGGTGGTCATGATCAGCGGAATCACGCCCCGCTCGATTACCTGCTGCGGCAGAATACCGAAATGTTCGTAAATGCCGCGCCCGGTTGCGCCGATCGATCCGCTGGCGTGCGCCTCATCCATCAGCAGAACGCTACCGGGATAATCTGACAAGATGTCAATCATCTGGGGCAGAGGAGCAATGTCGCCATCCATAGAGAACACTGCATCAGAAACCACCAGGATGCGATCGTCCGGGCGGGCATAGCGCTGAAGCTTGCGGGTCAAGTCTTCCATGTCGCAGTGGCGATAGGCGCGCACCCGTACTCGCGGGCTGTGACCGAACAATTTGCCCGATCGCGTTCCAGCATTGGCGATTGCCGAGACAATGCAGCCGTGATTCAAAACATCCGTCAAAATCAGCGTTTCGCGGGTGTGCTGAAAGCCAGGAACGGGAATCGCCAGATGGCAGAAGGCATCCATGAGCGCCTGCATTGCCATCCAGGCATTCAAAAAGAGCTGCGTATGGGGCAGGTGCTTAAAGGCTGAAATTTCTGCTTCAAGCTGTCGGTGCAGATCAATGCGACCGCTCAAAACCGACGTAGAGCTATTGGAAGTGCCGTATTGCAAAATGGCATCGATCGCTGCCTGCTGCACCGCTTTGTTTTGGACAAGTCCTAGAACATCATTGGTACAAAAAGTCAGAACGGTTCGACGAACACCCGTTTCTGCCTCTTCGATTTCAACCAGATTTCCCTCTTTCATCCCATGGCAGAGATACTCATCGGGGGCTAGTCCGCTCTCATACCAGCGCTGAACATATTCCTTAACAACTTGCACAGTAAACTACTCCTCTCACCTTCTTTTCAGGTCACTTAAAATGCTCTAGCTCAACAGCAGATGTCTCGGTAGGGTTAGATGCCCGATTGAGTTCAACGCCAGATGAGAGAGAGATGCACAACTGTGATTTCGTCCACAGCTACGATTTTGCTGCTGCGGCTTTTCCACTGAAACAGATAACTTCTGCAACCCCTGGCGCGAACCCAGCAAAAGCAGAAAATATATGCCCAACTCTCCCATGAATGAACCATCCCGAATGCCATTGCTGGTACAGTTACGCTACAGTCACACTCATAAAGATCGTGTTTTAACTTACGTTATTTCAGAAAAATAATCAAATTTAGAAATTACTTTAGACTGTTATTCGCTCACCGTGTAACGCCTCCCACAGCTTGCTCTGACTTAACCGCGGGCAGGTTTTCAGCTTGAGGTAGGTCTCCAGCGCTAGGAGCGTCTTCAGATGACTGAGAGCCTGTAGGGCGATGGGAGCTGGGCGACCCCCCCGGTTGTTGACTGAACTGCTCATATTGCCGAACGATCAGCCGCTGAAGCGCAATAATGGCAGGATTAATTTCCACATAGCGCCGCCGCGGATTCTTGAGATAGGTTTGCTGTTCGCTCTCCATCATGTCAACATCCTGATCGAGGAACCGTTGCAGCAAAAATTTGGGAATTGCCCAGCTCAAAATAGGTCTTAGCGATCGCAGCACCCACTTCGGCAGCCGCACCTTGAAGAAAAACAGCGCAAAAGATCGGCTTTCGACAGGGCTGATGGGCAGCCGCATCAGATACAGCGCCGAAATGCCCTGAAGAGAAGTCGCGTAGTGGGGATAGCTGTACTGAATGGCGATCGGCAAAGTTGTCACTTGGTCAGCGCGATCGGTCAGCCCCAAAAACTTCGCCATGTGACCCTTGTAGGAAACCTGATACTCGGCGCGAACCATAGATTCGGTTTCCTTCAGATCTGTCAAGACGGGATCAAACCAGCCTTGCAAATCCTCATGGAGGAAGCCGTGAAACACATCCATGGCGTTTTCATTGCAAATTGAGAAGTGTGCCTTGAAATGCGCCGTCACCGGAACCATCAGCCAGTCTGGATCTTCAAACTCCCTCGCTTCAGGGAGTGGCTGAAGGTCAGACAAAGCCCGATCGCCCGGAAACACCCAAACTAAGCCATATTTTTCTTGAATGGGGAAGGTGCGCGCTTGGGCACAGGGCAGCTTTTGAGTCTTGGGTAGGTAAGGAATGTTGACGCATTCGCCTGTACTGCCGCTAAACTCCCAGCCGTGGTAGGGGCAGGCGAGGTGAGTGCCATGAACCTTCCCCTTGTGCAGCTCTACGCCTCGGTGGGGGCAGGCATTTTCTAGGGCGTGCAGGTGTCCTTCAGCATCGCGGTAGACAGCAATTGCCTGATGCCAGATCACCACAGGCACAATTTTGTTGGGCTGAAAGCGATCGCTCCATCCTACGGGATACCAGTAGTTTGGGTTAATTCCCACCTCCCGGATTTTATTTTGGACGGTTTGCCCCCTGAGTGCGGTTGCCAATTCCATGCTGTAGCCTGCTGCCGATAAATTTACTGCGATCTGCTGCGATCGATGGGTTCTATCTAAATGCCCTTGACGGTTTCATCCTTGACGGTTTTGCATTGAGCTAAGTTCCATACTGTAACGCAATCGTGGGTAATTCAGTTAGTGCCCTAACTTCCCAGGATGACCTGTTTTCTGGATGACTCAGCAACGCAATTGCCCAACTGTGTAAACAATTGCTAATGGGAGACACTTTACTATGAACAAGAGGAGTCTGAATAGAGGAATAAATCAAAAGCCGAACAGGCAGGCAGCCGAAAGACTGAATGAGCAACCATGGTACGGTTTTGAAAGTTTCGTAGTTTGAAATATTTTTCTAGGGTACTTGCCCTAAAACGCGGCATTGCTTAATCTGAGTACAAATTTTTTGAGAGGGTCGCGGAGTGACCCTCTCAAAAAAGTTTATATATGAGAACCAGCAAAGCCAAAACGCCAGGGATTGAAATTTTAGGGATTGAAATTTTGGATGACTAATTTACTGCTGTCGGCAATGGCTACATTTGCCCAATATGCCAAAAATGATTTTGTTCGCAAAACGCGTCAGCCGATGGCAGTGCAGGAGCGATTTTTGCAAAAGCTGCTCCAAATTCAGCAGGGCACAGCATTAGGGCAGCAGTTTGGCTTGGGTGAGATTCGGACGATCGCCCAGTTTCAGGAGCAGGTGCCAATCTGGTCTTATGCCGAGTATGAGCCTTATACGCAGCGAGTCGTAAAGGGTGAACCGAACGTGCTGACTGCTGATCCGGTGGTCTTTATTAACCTGACAAGCGGCACGACGGGTAAGCAAAAAATGGTGCCTGTGACCCATCGGTTTAGTCGATCGCTGGGGAAGTCTAACACTGTGAGTTTGGGTTTTGCGGTGGAGGCGATGCGATCGCGTTCCATCGGCTCCAGCAAGGCTTCGCGGCTGGAATTTGGCAAGGTGCTGTCTACCAACTTTGTCGGCATAGAGGGAAAGACGGAAGCAGGCATTGATTTTGGTCCTGTGACGGTGGGCAGCTATCGCATCAACCGCTTTATCTGCGAACAGACCTTTGCGCAACCTTTTACAGCAATGGAAATTGCTAACATTGACAGCCGCCACTATGTTTGTCTGCTGTTTGCGCTCTGCAATCCTCAAATGCGGGGCATCAGCGCCAATTTCCCCATGCTGGTTTTGCGCACCTGTCAGTACCTAGAGCAGTATGCTGAAGCGCTAATTGAGGATATTGAGCGAGGAACGATCGCATCCTGGTTAACGATCGCTCCTGAGATCCGCGTACCGTTGGAGCGCCAATGGTCAGCTCACCCCAAACGCGCTCAAGAACTGCGGCAAATCTTGCGATCGCAGGGCAAACTTACCCCAAAATTGGCGTGGTCAAAGCTGTCTTTTGTGGGCACGGCCAGAGGGGGCACGTCGGATTTTTATTTCGAGCGTTTCCCAGATTATTTTGGCGACACGCTGCAATTTGGCGGCGTTTACGGCACGGCTGAAGGCACTTTTGCCATCTGCCATGACTTCAATGCGGACGGCAGCATTTTGTCGCTAGAGAGCGGCTTCTATGAGTTTATTCCTGAAGATCAGTGGGATGCAGAACACCCGAAAACGCTGTTACCCGAAGAGCTAAAGGTGGGCGATCGCTATCGCATTCTCGTTACCAGCTACAGCGGCTTCTATCGCTATGACATTGGCGATGTGATCGAAGTAGTGGGCTTTTACGAGCAAACGCCGATGATTATCTTCCGGCATCGACGAGGAGGGCTACTATCTTCCGTTACCGAGAAAACAACGGAGTTCCACGCCGTGCAGACCTTGCAAGCCCTGCAGCAAGAATTTGGTCTGAAGCTAGAGGATTTTTGCATTACGCTGGCGACGGATGAGTTTCCCTCTGGCTATTGGGTCAATATTGAACTGCCGACGGGCGAAACGCTGGATAATTCGCAGGCTTTTCTCATGCGGTTTGATCACTGGATGGGCGAGTTCAACAGTCGCTATGCCGTGATGCGATCGTCTCAGATTCCAACTCCTCGTCTGCGGATTTTGGCTCCCGGTAGCTTTGCGATCGTCCGGCAGCGACAGCTGCAGCGGGGAACCTCTGAGTCGCAGCTCAAGATTCCCCACATCAGCGAAGATCGGCGTTTTCTAGAAGGGCTAGAGGTTGTAACAGAGGTGCAGCTACCCGCAGATTTAGCAGGTCGTCTAAGCCAGATTAGAACATCTGGATAATCTCCTTGATTTTTTGCTGGCGATCGCGGCTCAAAAACGCCATTACCAGGCTAAATCCTACGTTTGGCAAGGCGCAGGTGCTGCCCAAAAACGCTCGCCATCGCGGCCAGGATAGCAGGGCGCGACGCGGCGGAACTTGCCAAAAGCGGTTGAGGGAGCAAACCATCTCGTCGCCTAATGCTGTCACCTCGTGCCACCAGCCAGCAGGAATATAGAGAACTTCTCCCGGCTCCAGCACTAGGTCATAGCGATCGCCCATGGCATGGCGCAGCTTCGGAAACGCCTCAAAATCTGGGTGATTGGGATAGACGCGACTAAACCACGATCGCACCCGCATCCCGTGCCGCAGATGCACATAAAACGGAAAAGGATAGAGATTTGCGGTCTGGGCAGGTGGAAACAGCACAATTTGCTTAGAGCCGTGGAGCTGGATTAGCGTGCCATCTGTCGGGTCGTAGTGCAGGCATTCCGTATGTCCGCCAGGACCTACCCACAGGTTTAGGGCGCTAGCGGGTTGCTGCAACCCCAAGGTTTCAAAATGAGCCGCGATTGCCTCTACCGCTTCCGTGTTTGCTAATGGCGTATTGTGAATGGGGCACTTGGCTAAATAAATATCCTGTGCCTGTGCTTCTCCCGATCGCAACAGCTCAGCATAGTCGAGAAACGATCGGCTCTCTGGCGGTACGCCACTGCCGATATTCGTCCAAGTGCGCTTGTCTTGCTGATAGCGTTGTTTTCCGTAGCGCCGCAGCAGAAATTCTTGTTGATTGAGCTTTTCAGACAGGTAGTTTAGCGTCCAGTCTTGCTCTGACGAAATCATGCCCGTGAGGATGACCGGAACTCCGGGTTTTCGGTAGCGTCGAATAAACAGGTCAGGCGTGAGAGCCGCGATCGAGATCTTGGAAATCTCAGAGGATGACCGGGGTAAAGGCAGCTCTGAAAGCTGATTGGGAGAATGAATAGGCTCTGGTCTCATAGATTGACAGATTGGCGATCGGGGAGCTTTTTGTTCGATACCAAAATATTAGAAAACCCCTCTCAATTTATGAGACTGACCTGAGAAAGATTTAACTAGGACACCGCTCACCACTGTCCTAAGCCGCCTGTTCTAAAGTCACCAAATCGCGTATTTTTGAGATTCACTCTTAGGATGTTCTATGTCTTCTGTCAGTAGGGGATTTTCAGCTCAAATGATGAAATTTGCTTCGCAAGAGCGGTTTCACCAATTTTTAATCCTGCTGGCAGCAGGCTGCCTCACCACCATGACAGGTGGCATTGTCTCGCCTATCTTGCCCGAAATGGTGCAAGAGCTATCGCTAGATCCCAAGTGGGCAGGCATCTTGGTCAGCATCCATGCCCTAACGAGCGCGATCATGACGCCTGTGATGGGTATTGTTGCCGATCGCATTGGCAAGCTTAAGGTGTTAATTCCCTGCCTTCTGCTCTACGCGCTGTTCGGGATTGCCACTGCCTTTGTCACGACGTTTCCTCTGCTTTTAGTAAGCCGTGGGCTGCTGGGTATGGCAAGCGGCGGCGTTGCGGCTGCCACGATCGGCTTGCTGGGCAGCATGTATGACGGAGAGCAGCGATCGCGCATCTTGGGCTATGCCACTAGCGTGATGACGACCTCGGCGGTTTTCTTTCCTCTACTTGGGGGATGGGTGGGCGGTTATAACTGGCACTACGCCTTCTACTTGTATGGGTTAGCGATTCCTTTAATCGCGTTCGCTTTACTGGTTTTGAGAGAGCCTCAGACCCCATCAGATTCTCTGTTAAAGATGAATCAAGCCAGTTTAGGCAAAGTTCTGCTCAAGCCCGATATCTTGCAAATCTATTTGTACATTGCGATCGCTGCCGTTACGGTCTACGCTGTTGTCATTTACACGCCGCTGTATCTCAAAAGTGCCATCAATGCTGATCCGGTGCTCAATGGCTTTGTATTAGCGGTGCGTCTAGTGGGCGCGGCTCTGGTTTCGGCAATTGGAGCCAGCCGCCTTGCCCGCAGGATGGGAGCCAACTGGGCGATCGCCTTTGGCTTTAGCCTGATGGGGATGACAGTCGCCACTATTCCTTTACTCACAGATATCTATCTAATTGTGGTGACTGCCATTCTGTTTGGCATTGGTTTTGGCATCATCACACCCAACCTCTACGATGCCCTGGCAGAGCGATCGCCTAACGAGCTAAGAGCCAGCGTGTTGGCGATCGGCACTGGGTTCAATTCCTTAGGGCAGTTTCTCTCGCCTGTGGCACTGGGGCCAATTTGGAAGTTTGCGGGTTTGCCCAGCGTATTTTATATTGCGGGTGGGTTTGCCATGATTGCCAGTGTGCTTAGCCTGATGCAGGGAAAGAGGCGATCGGCGTAGGCTCTGGCATTATGGCATTACGTAATTGAGTTGGGACGAGTTATTTTTTGAGAGCCGCGCGGAGCGCGGCTCTCAAAAAATAACTTATTAGAAAAAATAACTTATTAGATCTGGCGCTACGCGCTCAGATCTCTGGATTTAATCCTCAGACTTTAATCCCCAAACCTTGCTGAGCTGCAATTCAAATCCGGGAAGAAGATTTTCACCTGAAAGCGTTACAGGTAATTCTAGAATCTCAGCGGGTTGATCCATCCGATAAATTTCTACCCTTCGCTGTTGCGGATCAATTAGCCAGCCAAGCTGGACTCCGTTGTCCAAATACTCCTGCATCTTGACTTGCAATATTGCCAGATCGTCGCTACTAGAACGTAGCTCTACTACAAAATCAGGCGCAATGGATGAAAACGCGTAGCGCTGCTGTTCTTCAGTGAGATTATTCCAACGTTCTTTGACAATCCAGGCCGCATCGGGCGATCGCACTGCACCGTTCGGTAAAGTAAAGCCCGCAGAGGAGTCAAAAACAATGCCTAGTTCTGTGCGATCGTTCCAATTCCAAAGCTGCGCGGTTAGCCCAGAGTTTTGCTTTCCTGTCCAGAAGTAAGTGGGCGACATGGCAATGACTTCTCCATTAGCCGTCAATTCCAGACGTAAGTTTGGGTTGGCTTGGCAAATTTCCTGAAACTTCTCAGCGGTGATCCGAGGAATTCTGATGCCTAGAGTCGTCATATCAATGTCCTCATCGCGTCATGTCCTCATCGCGTCAAGGCTTCAAACTGCTTTTCCCAGGATTCATGATTGCCTTTGGCAACCTGGATAATGGGTGACACAGAGATCAGTGTACAAACCAGCCAGTTTACAAGATTCATGGGGAACCGCATTGGACGGGCGATATCCAGAAACAGCACAACTCGGTAATCTTCCGTCTCGTTCCAGACTTCGTGATAGAAAGTGTCATCAAAAATCAGGCTCTTGCCCTCTTCCCAATAGGCAATTTGATTATTAACGCGAATCCGGCATTTCTCTCTCGGTTCCGGCACCTTCAAGCCTAGGTGATAGCGAATTAAGCCCTTGTGTTTGCCCCGATGCTCTGGGATATGCTTGCCCGGAGCCAAGATGGAGAAAAACGCCACCTTCATGCCGGGAATTTTCTGGAGGAGGCGAGTGGTTTTGGGGCAGCGATCGCAGTTTGCTTGCGCCTTGAAGCCAAACGCCTGGAAAAAGTAGGTCTTCCAGAGGTTATCATTGGCAAGGTTTTTCTGCCGGGGTGAAATGTCCTGAAAGTTGGGCAATGCCTCTGCGTGCTGCATAACCTGATCTAGCTCTTGGCGAATCACCTGCCAGTTTGCCTCTAGTTCTTCAGCCCAAGGAAACTGCTCCTTACTAAAAAATACAGAGTCTCCCACTTTGGAATACTGGGGTACTAGACTCTCAATTTTTTTAACCCAGGACTGGCTAGGACTAAAATTCTCAATGCTTTTGACCAAACCTTTCATGCCCTGCCCAATTGTGAACGTCAGGAGCCTAGTCTAATTGGGTTTTGCAGTCAAAATCAAGAGCGATGGCTTGCTGATTTTTGGGATAATTTTTTGTGTAAGAGGGGCGCGGAGCGCCCCTCTTACACAAAAAATTATCCCTCGATTAAGCCGTGCCGCGTATCTTGCCGATGTGTCAAGATGGGAAAATGTTTCTTTTAAGCGATCGGTTCATGGCTTTAGATTCTTCTCTTGATGCTGCCCTTCAACAACTCCGCGAGGTGCGCCTTAAGCTGCTGCGCTTGCATAAAGCGCTCTTGGAGTCAGAACGAGTCACTTACGAACAGTCTTATGGGCGAATTGCGTCTAGCGGCGAATTTTTTCGCTTAGTTGTCGATCACGAATGGTTTAGCTGGCTGCGCCCCATATCTCAGTTCATTATCCAAATGGATGACGTTATCCACGCTAAAGAGCCTGTGGAATTGCAGCAGGTCAATAGTTTGCTGGAGCAGGCGAAAATGATGCTTCAGCCTGTTGAAGAGGGTACGTCAATGGAAAAACGCTATTACCAAGCCATTCAGCGTGATCCTGATATTGCTCTGATGCATGGAGAAATTTCTTATCTATTGCACCGCTCAAAGCCGTTAAATTAGCTTCAGGGATTTCACTGAAATAACTTCATTGATTTGTATGGAAGGACTTAGGGGTTTTGACCCATTACCCCATGTCTAAATTCTGCAATAGTTTGTGAAGCCCCGATAAAATTTTCCGAAGTGGATGAATTGGGCAGTCTCTATACTTAGCGGTTTAGGCGATTGTCCTATCGTGGTTTTCCCGGTATTTCCCCAAAGCTTCTGTTATGAACCTTGAAGATCTAGAGCAATTACGGGACTGTTGCCGCGATCAGGAAGCCTTTGAACGGATCAGGAAAACTTGGGTCGCTAAGCATCTGGCTCGGACAGCGCAGCTTGAGCAAAAAAATGAGCGACAAAAGTCACTGCTTCGCGTCATCACTAAGATTCGTGAAACGCTTGAACTGGAGGCTGTCTTTAAAACGACTGCGACCGAAGTTCGACAGCTTTTGAATGCCGATCGGGTAGGGGTATTTCGTTTTTACCCAAATTCAGGTTGGAATGATGGAGAGTTTGTCTCAGAAGATTTGTTGCCGCAGTATAGCTCAGCCTTGGCTGCTCGCATCCATGATCACTGCTTTGGAGAACACTATGCGGCTGATTATCATCGGGGGCGAGTTCAGGCGATCGCAGATATTCATGCAGGACAGTTGAGCGCTTGCTATGTTGAGGTACTCAACAGCTTTCAGATTCGAGCTAATTTGGTGGTGCCTCTGCTGCTGGGCAGCCATCTCTGGGGGCTGCTGTGTGTGCATCAGTGTGCTGCACCGCGTCAGTGGCAGCCTGATGAAGTTGAGTTTGCCCAGCAGATTGCCCTACAGCTTGGAGTAGCCCTGCAACAGGCAGAATTGCTAGAGCAAACTCAACGCCGAGCAACAGAAGCTGCTGAAGCGCTAGAAATGCTGCAAAAAAGTCAGAGCCAGCTCATTCAAAACGAGAGGATGTCTAGCCTGGGTCAGTTGGTGGCAGGAATTGCCCATGAAATTAACAACCCGGTCAATTTTATCCACGGCAATTTAACCCATGCCAGCCGCTACGCCCAAAATCTGATTGACTTATTGGCGCTTTACCAGATGGAACATCCTCGGCCCAGTCAGGGCTTGAGCGATCGCCTTGAGGAAGTTGACCTAGACTTTTTGCGGGTAGATTTCCCAAAAATTCTGTCTTCTATGCAGCTTGGAGCCGATCGCATCCGTCAAATTGTGCTGTCGCTGCGTAATTTTTCTCGGCTAGATGAAGCCGAAATGAAGGCTGTCGATATCCATGAGGGGATCGACAGCACTTTGATGATCTTGCAGCATCGGCTGAAGCTGAGAAACGACAGCACAGGAATTGTCGTAGTCAAAAACTATGGCAATTTGCCGCCTGTGGAATGTTATCCCGGTCAACTCAATCAGGTTTTTATGAATTTGTTGAGTAACGCGATCGATGCCCTAGAGGAGTCGGAAGGAAACAGATCGCAAGGCAGTGATTTGCTAGAAGGTAATCCGCCCAAAAGCAATTCGCCCAAAAACAATTCGCTAGACGCGCCGCTCCAAATCACAATTTGTACTTTAATCATTCCAGGAAATGATCAAGGGAGCCTCTCGCGAGCCGTGATTCAGATTAAAGACAATGGTTTGGGCATTCCACACGCTTTGCAGTCTCGTCTTTTCACTCCGTTTTTTACGACTAAGCCTATAGGTAAAGGAACAGGATTGGGCTTATCCATTAGCCATCAAATTGTAGTAGAACGGCACGGTGGCGATCTCCAGTGCTATTCTCAGCCCGGTCAAGGAACAGAGTTTTGGATTGATATTCCGGTTCAGCAGAGCGTTCATTCAGTGCTGAAGGCAGATGTTGCAGCCAGTTCAGTAGAACGGTGTCCCTAGAGGGATTTGTCTCTGAAGATTAGCTCAGGTGCTCTAGAATTGCCTGTACGATCGAAAGATGAGTTTTCGATTGGGCTGCGCCATTTGGGCATACAAAGAATGGGTGGGGGAATCGGCTGGATCTCTGTTTCCGGTGGGAAGTCGCGCTACCGATTTTTTGCACCTCTACAGCCGCCGTTTCTCCACGGTAGAAGGCAACACGACATTTTATTCTATTCCTGATGCTGCTACAGTGCAGCGCTGGGTTGCAGAGACTCCGGCAAGCTTCAAGTTTTGCCTAAAGCTGCCGCGAGATGTGACGCATCAGGGCTTACTGACGCCCGCTATTCCCCAGGCGATCGCTTTCCTAGAGCAGGTGCAGGGATTAGGCGATCGGTTAGGGCCGTTCTTCGCTCAGTTGCCGCCTAGCTACAGTCCCGACCGTCTAGATGACTTACGCTGCTTTTTGACGGCTTTACCCCGTCGGCGCTTTCAGTTTGCCCTAGAAGTTCGCCATCTGGATTGGTTCAAAGAGCCTCACGTTCGTGAACTCAACGCCATGCTGACAGACTTGGGTGTGGGACGTGTCCTGCTGGATACGCGCCCGATCTACGATTGCCCGGATAATCCTCAGATTGCTTCCGAGCGCAGAAAGCCGCAGTTGCCCTTACAGCCTGTTGTGACCGCAAGCTTCAGCCTGGTTCGCTACATCAGCCATCCCAATCAGGATCTAAACCAGCGGTATCTTCTAGAATGGACTCAGCAGATTGACCTATGGATACAGCAGGGAATCCAGATTTACTTCTTCGTGCATTGCCCGATCGAAGTCCATTCCCCTGGAAATGCTCGATATTTGCAGCTGCTGCTGGAGGAGCAGGGCGTTTCTGTGCCGCCGCTACCTTGGAACGCGCTAGAATCTCCCCCGACTCAGCTCAGCCTCTTCTAGACTCGTATCTAGACTTATAGCTGTCGCCAGTTTGCTGGGGACATTTAGGGTGGGGCGCGAAGCGCCCCACCCTAAATGTTTCCGTCCTAACCGCCTTGGCAGTTGCCATGAACGGTAGTGTTTTAAATGTGTTATTGATGTTTTTGAAAGAGGCGTGGAGCACCCCTTTCAAAAACATCTCTAGAGCATTACCCACTTAAACAGCTTCCGCAGATTGCTTGCGGGCTTGCTTCACCATGCCGATGAGCGTCTGATGCGCATCTTCTGAGTCTGCTAGCTCGTGATCAAAGGCGATTCGTACGGGCAGGGTGGCTTGCTCGGTTTGTGCCAACAGATCCATGCCTTGAGCATCAATCTTTAGCATCTGAGCGGCAAGCGCTTCGGCTACTCCACCAAAGACTTTGGCATAGAGGGCGATCGCCTCACTATGGTCTTCATTCATGTGTTTGCAGATGCGATCGCTTACTTCAGGAGAAATTACATCAGCCATGATAGTCCTACACTCTTACTCAAACGCTTAGGGGTACTCAAACGCTTAGGGGTATTCAAACGCTTAGGGGTTGCCATTGATATAAAACAGCGCCAGCTTGATTAAGCTAGTAGCGATAAAAGCAATCAAGATGAAGCTGATCAGAACATTAATAACATCCTGTAATTTTTTCATCTTAATAAAAAACGGTTAAAAAAAGCGGTGTCTGACCTGTTTGATCTCATCTGTCTATCCCCACTGTATCAGGGTTTTGGGGCGCTGCGGCAAGCCGTCGTGAAAACCCCCAAAAAGTTATCTACTGTTGCAATCGCCAAAGTCGTCCCGGCTTGGAAACCATCTCTAGCCGCCAGCCTTTTTGTAGGATTGCCTGTCTCATGACAACAGAGGGACGGAAGACCAGCACATGAGTTTCGTTGGTTAATGGCTCCAAATCTGGGGGTTGCTTGACCAAATACAATCGCACCGCGTCTTGAAGACGGTAGCTGAGGGAAATTAGATCACCCGTGTTGGTGTAATCATCGCCAATGTCGCTCATTACGAGGGTTGAAGCGCCACCGGGCGTTTCGGTATTGATGAATTGCGCCACCTCGGCATTGGAATAGCTGAGATCTTTGCTCCACCAGGTTTCTGCAATAGCGCTGGTACCGCAGGAAATAATGCTTGCCGTGAAGAGGAGCGCCAGCGCCCAGCGTCCAATCTGTCTACCGCTGCCCAAACCGATCGCCAGCAAAAACGCCACCGCAAGCTGAATGCCTGGAAAGGATGATATGAGGTAGCGACTGACTGCCGATCGCTTGCCGCCCATAATGAGGTCAGGTAACGCCAAAAGCAGGAAGGGCACAAGAATAGACTTCAACACCACAATCCAGGTGGCGCGAGGCGTAAGCTGATAAAGGATTATCATGGCAACCCAGATCAGCGCCACAAACGGCAGTCGCGCTAGGTAGGTCAGCGGATTGTCAAACCCAAAATCTAGATCAAAAAACAGCGACGTAAAGGTCAATGTCCAGAGCTTTAACAAATAGTCTATGCCGACGATCACTCTTGCCCAATCGGTCGTAGACATTGCCCGATCGGTGTTGTTTTTCAACACTTCGATCCAGGGACTATAGAGCAACAGTGCCGCAATATTGGCAACTCCATAGCCCAGCAGCCATTGCCAGCGCAGCGCGGGGGACAAAGTTTCGGCAGCGATCGGAGAGCTAGTTAGCTGAATTTTCGGTAGCCCCGTTTTGTCATCTATCGCATTGACCTGCTTGCCGCACCCAAAAATGCTGAACAGCACTACACAGAAGCCGTGAGTCACCATCGTCAGCGCATAAAACGGATGGGTGTAAAGACCGATCGCCACGCTCAAGCTATATAGCCCCCAAGCTAGGAGCGATCGCCGCCGCAATGCCCGCAGCAGCAGCCAAGTGCTGCCTATAACGGCAGTTGCCAGCAGCCCATACTGCCGCTCGGTTTGGGCAAACAGGACATCAAAAGGCGATAGAGCCAGCAATGCTGTTGCCAACAGCGCCACCAGCCGCGCCGCAAATAGCTCTATTGCCAGCAGATACATTAGCGGCAGACTCAGCAAACTCAATAGGGCAGGCAGCAGCCGCGCCGCAAAGATTGAGTTGCCGAAGGTTCCCATCCAGAATCGCGCCATCAGAAAGTACAGCGGCGGATGCTGAGGATCTTCAGCCTTCAGCGATTGCACCGTATCGGCGGGTGTACTTCCGGGCTTGATCTGCTGAAACTTTTGCAGATCTGCCGCCACAAACACTTTATTTTGAAAAATCTCTTGGTCAATTTCGCCGCGTGTGTAGCCCGCCGCCCGCATGACGGTATAAACTTCGTCGTGCCAAAATATCTTGCGATCGAGATTGACAAAGCGAAAGCATACCCCTAGGGCGATCGCCAGAATCAGCACCCAGTTCAGCCAGTTTGGGTAAGAGTAGCGGTTGATCTTCATAGCCCTCGTGATATGGCAACCGCCTTGGCGGTTAGGACGGGGACATTTTTGGTGGGGCGCGAAGCGCCCCACCAAAAATGTCCTAAGCAAACTGGCGACAGCTGTATCACAACTCTCATGTCATTGCGTAAACATCTACACTGAAAGGCAGGAGCGCTAAACCTAACAGCATTCTCTACTGAGCTTTCTATAGTAAATCGCCTAGAGTAAAAGAGAAAACGGTATCGCCTAAGTACATATAGTTTGATTGTGCGCTGATTATGCTAGATAGCGCCATCTAGGAAAAGCAAAAAAGCAAAGATTAGAAGCCAGCCATGAGAGCCAGAATTGAGAATCAGGTGCTGTTTATCCACAAAGACGATGCGCCAGAGTACAAGAAAAAAGGATCGGTAGTGCGAAATACCTACTTTTGGACGATGCGATCGATCGCCGATCGCGCACCCTTTGATCGAGATTGGGAGTTTGCCTCAGAAGTTTGGTTAGCGCTTAACCGCGTCCTGATTGCCTATGCCGAGTCAGGCTATCTCAACACTTCAGAAATTATTTTAGAATTCCCCCTCAGCCAGGGAGCAATTCCTGACGTGTTTCGCAATGTTGCCACCTGGGCACGTGAGGAAGAAGAAACTGAAGTTTGCCATGAGAAATGAGAGACGCGCCATTAGCTAAAAAGTTCCTGTTGGTTTAGCAGCCGATCGAGCCACACCAAAATACCGATCGTGCCCACCACACTAAGCGCCACAGCCACCCAAAACCAGGTCGCAACTGATCGATGCTGATCCATCGCCCAACCGCCTGTAACAGGTCCAATGAAATAACCTGCTGCCCAGCACAGAGAATTGAGCGAAAGATAAACCCCGCGCGTTGACTCCGGAGCCAACCCCACCACCAGCGATGAAGCCGCTGGAGTGTAGGACACTGTAGCAAGCGCCATCACCGCCAAACTGGACGCTGCCCAAGCGACATGATTTGTAGGAGCTGTGCCCGTCACCCAGACCAGCCCAAACCCGATCGCCCATAGCCCTGCCGATAGCATCAGCGCCCTAGGACGACTGAAGGGATTGAGCCAGCGTGCCATCGGCAACTGACACAATGCCGCCAAACCTACATGCCCAGCAAACAGGACGCTAATGACAACTGAATTGAATCCTTGGTCTGAGGAGGAGCCTGAAACGAAGTTAGCCAGGTAAAGCGGTAAGGTACTGCTAACAAAGGCAAGGTAGGTAGTGAACAAAACGTTAGCTAAAAGATAAACCAGCAAGGGGCGATCGCGGAGTGCCATGGCCCATCCTCGCAAACCGCGTTCAGCTTGCTGCTTGGGATTCAGGGTTTCGGCAATAGCTTTGTAAACAATTCCCCAAAAGATAATAAACGAAAAGCTATCAATCACGAACAGGGCACGAAAAGACCCAGTCATGGCAATCAGCGCCCCGCCAAATACTATGCCTAAGCTCAAGCCCAGGCTATCTGCTAAGCGATTAAGGGCAAAAGCTTCATTGCGATGCTCTAAAGAGGCTAGATCTGCTACAACCGCCTCGGTTGCGGGCCAGTACAGCCCAATTCCCAAACCCATCAGCAGGCTACCCGTCAGGAATGTATTAAAACTATTGCTGAAAGCCAGCACCAATGCGGCTAAAGCGGAGATGGCGGCTGAGAGCAATAAGGTTTTGCGCCGTCCCCACTGAGGAGCGTCTGCCATAGATCCGCCCACAATTCGCCCCACCACACCTGAAATTGACTCACAGCCAATGCCAATGCCGACCAGCGCTGCCGAAAGCCCAACTTGTTTTACAAAGAAAATGGGCGCATAGAAGAGGACGAATCCTGAACCCATTTGTGAGAGCAGGCGACCCGCAATCAAGATCCAGATGCGGCGATCGAACTGAGGCAGTCCAGGAATCCATTTTGGGGGAGGGTTCATAAATAACTGGACTTTGGATTAAAGCTACTTTGCCACGCCACCGTGACTCCGAGGATCATCTTTGCTGGGCGCAACTGCCGGAGCCTCCACATCCGATACGCGACCTCGGCTGAGGGCAAAAGGCAACTCAGCGCCAGTGGTCATGGCCTCCAGGTTTGCCGCCATGACGGTACGAGGCTGCTCTCCTATCGTGCTGGCAATCGCCTCTCCTTCAGCATTTAAAAACACGAAGTGCGGAATGCCATCGACTCGGTAGTGCAGCATTTCTGGCAGCCACTTAGAGTTATCCACATTGAGCATGACAAAGTTGACGCGATCGCCATACGCTTGCTCTAGCTCACCCATATCTTTCGCCATCGCCTGACAGGAAGTACACCAGTCGGCATAAAACTCCATCAGCGAGGGCTTGGCGTTCGTTAGGGCAGTCTCTAGCGGCGTAGAGGCAGCCGCCATTGCCGCCAGCGTGCCTGAATCAGAGCCAGTTTGCAGCCCAAAGAACAGCGCAGTGCTAAGGACAATGGCAACGAGGGCGATCGCCAAATTACGGATCTGAGTCGCCAGATTTCGAGTGGGCGGCTGGGTTGGAGGGGGTTGAGGCGCAGGGTTCTGCAAGTTGGTAGTCATATTACAAGCTATTTTTAACAGGCTTTCTTAGAATTGAGTGTCATTGGGAGTTCATCTTCAGTGTACAAACAGGATTTCCTCTAGAAGCGCTAATTTAAGGGACTTTGCATCGTGAAGAAACGAGTCACTCTCACTTTTCCTAAGCGATCGGTGCATATGCCCGTCACTTATCGACTGGCAAAAGACTTTAACGTGGCGGCAAACATCATTCGTGCTCAGGTGACGCCCAATCAGATTGGTACCTTAGTTGTGGAGCTATCGGGAGACATCGATCAGCTTGATGCAGCGCTCGACTGGATGCGATCGCAAGACATCGGCATTTCCCTCGCCAGCCGTGAAATCGTGATTGACGACGATCTTTGCGTTCATTGCGGTCTTTGTACTGGAGTATGCCCAACAACAGCCCTGAGTCTCGATCCCCAGACCTTCAAGCTTAACTTTACGCGATCGCACTGCGTCGTTTGCGAACAGTGCATTCCCACTTGCCCCGTCCAGGCAATTTCTACCAATCTTTGACATTAGCAAATGTCGGTAGTGTTTCATAATAGACCTCTTGCAAATTAGATTTAGTGGGGGCGCAGCCCCCACTAAATCTAATCCCAAAACTTTAATCTGCAAGGATCTAATGTGCTGTTGGTTTTTTCAGGTTTTGCTTAGGAAGTTCGCGCCCGCAGGGCGCGAACTTCCTGATATGAAATCCATCATGAGAACTTTTGCTGATTTTTTTGAAAGGGGCGCTCCGCGCCCCTTTCAAAAAAATCAGCAACGTGTCTAGAACATCACCCAAATGTCTGTGTGGGGCAGGTATAGAGATATGCTTACAGAAATGGTAAGGTGGTTAGCGCTGAGGGCAATGTAGAGAGTTTGTGAGTGCGATCGCTGAGCGTAGCCTAAGCTACAAAACCCTTTAGAGCAGCGGTGGTAGAAACATTCAGACTACTTAGCCCGTAAGAGCAAATAATTTAGAGGGAGTGACGGAGTCCATGAAGAAAGTTGAGGCAATTATTCGCCCGTTTAAGCTCGACGAAGTCAAAATTGCGTTGGTTAACGCAGGCATCGTCGGCATGACTGTTTCTGAAGTCCGAGGTTTTGGGCGGCAGAAGGGTCAAACTGAGCGCTATCGCGGTTCAGAATATACCGTTGAGTTTCTGCAAAAGCTCAAGATTGAAATTGTCGTAGAAGATGACCAGCTTGATATGGTCGTTGAAAAGGTAATTGCGGCAGCTCGGACAGGCGAGATCGGCGACGGTAAGATTTTTGTTAGCCCGATCGAGCAAATCATCCGTATTCGGACGGGCGAAAAAAACCAGGAAGCTATCTAGGCTAGATTTATTCTTGCTCAGAGCATTAGCCTACAGCCTTAAGACAATAGCCTTAACATCTAGCGTTTTAAAGCCCCAAGCCTTGAGAACCCCAAGCCTTGAGAACCTAAGTCGCTCCTGTGGCGATACTCTACGCCGTAGATTAGGATCGAGGTATGGGTTCTCAACGGACTTGAACAGCACAATGTTCAGGTTAAAAGCATTTTTTTGCGCCAAGATTTCTACGCTCAAACTTTCCAAAACCTACCTCAACCTGTCGAGCGATCGCCCCTGGCTCTTCTTCAGATAGCTCTATCAGCCAAAAGCTTAGGCGCTTGCATTGTGCAGCGCCACTCGGTCTTGAGCATTCCCTCGAACGGCTAAACCTGTATGAGCTAAACCCTCGTCACATCCACCGGAATTGTTCAACCTGCTCAGTGTAGTGAATAGGCAAAACTGATTCAACGTTTTCTGGAGGATTGGGGACAACGTAGTAGGTCACCAATTTACCGTTAGGTGGAGCCTTATCTGCTGCCTCGATCCCAGCCTCCATGGCAGGACGAACTTCTGATATGGGCCCGCGAATCACCACAATCTGTTCACCGCTCTCGGCAATATCGTAATGGACGATCGTTACCCGTCCTGCTTTCACCATGGCATCTGCTGCCGCCAGTACAGATGGAAACCCTAGCGTTTCAATGACTCCAACTGCCTCTGGCATGGGTGATTTTTCCTCGTCAGCAACTTACTCTTAAGAATTCTACGTCATTCTGTAGTTCGTTGTTTACTTTGAGAGGAGTACAGCGCTCCTCTCAAAGTAAACGCTACAGCGTCAGCGATTGCGCATCCGTTTCAATCAGCTTAGCGAGATCGCGCAAGAAAGCCGCCGCATCCGCTCCATAAATCGTGCGGTGATCGCAGGTGAGGTTGACCTGCATTTGGCTGCGCAACCCCATCATGCCGTCAACGGCAACCACCTGTTGACGGGATGCACCCACTGCCAAAATCGCGCCTTGTCCGGGCGGCAAGATGGCATCAAAGCGATCGACCCCAAACATCCCCAGATTAGAAATCGTGAATCCACCCGTACTGTATTCCTCCGGCTGAAGCTGCTTAGATCGGGCGCGATCGACCAAATCTTTCCAGGCGCGAGACAGCGAGTAGAGATCCACCTGATCGGCATTTTGCAGCACAGGTGTAATCAAACCGCCATCGTCCATGGCTACGGCGATCGCCACGTTGATTGCACTCCGGTAATTAATCCCCTGCTCAGTGTAGAAGGCGTTAACTACTGGATGTTTTTGTAGGGTCAGCGCCACTGCCTTTGCCAGCAGTGCTGTCATGGTCACACCTTTGGGCTTTACCTGCTTATACAATTTGTCCAAACTATCAGTCGTAATGGTGTAGCCCACCCGGAAGACAGGCACCTGTAGACTGACCATCATGTTTCGCACCACGGCGTTTTGCAGCGTGTTCAGTGCTACCACTTGACCGGGCTGTGCCGGAGCGATCGCGGGAGCCACCTTCGGTACAGCAGCAGGAACCGCAACGGGTGGCGGGGCGATCGCAGGAGTTGCGACTGGAGGTGCTACAGGTGAACTCATGCCTGCCGTTTTTTCGATATCTTCGGCAACGATGCGCCCGTAAGGTCCGCTCCCCTTCAGCGTGCTGATGTCTACTTTTAGCTCTTTGGCTAGTTTACGGGCACGCGGTGAAGCAATCGTCCGACCATTTTGAGGGGGGGCAGGCTCGGCAACTGGAGCTGCTGCTACGGCAACGGGTGCTGAAACAGCAGGGGCAGAGGCAGCAGGGGCAGCAGCTTGCTGTTGAGCGATCTCGATCTCGGCTTCAGTTTCTGCAACGAGGGCGATCGCCGAGCCGACAGGTGCAGCTTCACCAGCCGGAACCAGAATCGTTGCCAGATACCCTTCATAAAATGACTCCACGTCCATATCTGCCTTATCAGATTCCACGATGACGACCGTTTCGCCTCGCTCAATCTTGTCTCCGGGCGATTTTACCCACGAGACAATTTTGCCTTCAGTCATAGTCGAACTGAGGGCAGGCATGAAGACTTCGTTAATCATATGGCTACAGGTCTCCGCGAATTTCTACGATTTCACCGTCTTTTAGTAAGATTTCTACCTGCATTTTGTTAACCAGGTTATCCCCAGTTTCAACCCGGAAGAAGCTCTCAATTTGTCCCTGATAAACTTCTTGATCCATTTCCAGAAGCTGAGCTTGCTGAAGCTGTTGCAAAGTCTGGTATCTTCTGTCTAAAATCTCGCTTTTCTTTTGATTGACCTGAGCTTCGATGTTGCCAATCTGTTGCGCCACCATAGGATTGATGGATTCATGCCCCTGCCGACGGACATCGGCGATCGCTCGCTGCCCCTGGGTATCCAATTGCTCAATCTGACCATCAATTTGGTTGATTTGGGCTTGAAGCTGCTGCTGCGTCTCCTCTTTCCAGCGAGGAGTGACGATCGCTTTCACATTAACGGCTCGTTTTAAGAGCAAATTAGATTTAGAGGCTTCCATGAACACGGTGGGGAAATTAAAGTGGGTTAAGAATGTTTATGCACTGCACTCAGCCGGACGAGCGCCTAGTCCATGCTAACCGCACACTGGGCACTTTACAGCGAAGAATTTGCAGCTTGAATGAGGGCACAGACGAGGTCAGTAATTTTGGAGGCTACGGGTCATCGTTCGTTGGGGACATATACCCTGCTTCCCGCGCCACGTTATGCCTTATGTAAACATCTCGTCAATCATACCGCGATACCGCTCTGTTACCACGACACGGCGAATCTTGAGGGTTTGAGTCAACATACCGTTTTCTAGCGTAAACGGTTCAGCCAGCAGCCGGAAGAGATTAACGCGATCGTCTGCCCGGTAGCCCGGACGGTTCTTCACTTCACGGGTTAGCTCCTGCCGATACAATTCCTGCACAGGCTTGCTGTCAAAGGTGATCGCACCATTGCTCTCGATCGCGTTGCCGAGCACTTCATCGGGCATACGCAGCGTCAGATTTTGAGAAACCGCCCACTGCTTCAGCGCTTCCCGATTAGGAACAATCAGCGCTCCCAGCGACTTTTGATCCTGCCCCACCAGCATGATCTGATCAATATAGGGACTGCGCAGACAGGCATTCTCAATCGGCTGTGGCTCAATGTTTTCACCATTGGTCAAGACGATTGTATCTTTGGCGCGTCCGGTAATAATCAAATCTTTGGCGGCAGTCACCATGCCCAGATCGCCAGAGTCAAACCAGCCTTGAGGATCGATCGCCTTCTGAGTCGCCACCGGATTGTTGAAGTAGCCCTGCATCACCTGAGAGCCGCGAATCAGCACTAGCCCTTGCTGACCGATCGCCAAAGGCTGGCGTGACTCCGGATCAACAATTTGGATTTCGACATCGCCAAAGGGCTGTCCATCGGCACCCCGTAAGTTGCGTGACGGTCGGCGGACGTTGGTAATCGGTGAGGTTTCAGTCAAGCCATAACCGCCCAAAAGCTGCACATCGACAATTTCAAAAAAGTCTTCCAGGTAGTCGGCGATCGATCCCCCGCCGCTAACCAGATACTTGATGGCGCCACCCATGCCTTCACGCACCTTCTGATACACCAGCTTTTTGCCCAAGAGATGAAACGGCAATAGCGCGGCGGACTGGAGACTGGCAAGCGATCGCTCCAAAGGCGATGGGTCGAGCTTCTTCAAATCCAGCCCTTGGGCAACACGACGCGCCTCAATATAGCGCTGGCTCTGCTGAAATAAGAAACCAATCAGCTTTTGCTTACTGGCAGGCTGTTCTCTAAACTGCTTCTGGATGCCGTCATAAATCGACTCCCAGAGGCGCGGCACGGCAACCATATAGTGCGGCTGATATTGTTTTAGATCGCTTTTGACATGACGAATATTGGTGTAGATCTGGGTGCAGCCGTAGGAAAAAACGATGTTCTCAAACGATCGCTCGTAGCTGTGCCAGATAGGTAAAATGCTAAGAACCCGCTCCCCAGGTTGGAGAATCAAAACCTCAGGGACAGCGATCACCTGCGCCAGCAGGTTGCCATGGCTCAGCATTACGCCCTTGGGCATCCCTGACGTGCCAGAGGTGTACATTAGCGTTGCCAGAGTATCGCGGGTTTGAGAGACAGGCTGAAGCGTCCTCCCTTTGCCTAACTCAAGCACCTCAGAGAACTTGAAAACTTTCAGTGACTCCTCCGCAGCCTCTTCTTCCGAGAGCAGCACCACGAATTGCAGCGGCAGATCTTCTAAACCCGATCGCAATTTTTTGAATGCCGCCAGATTCTCAATCACCAAGGCGATCGCCCCGCTATCTCGCAAAATAAACAGCAGCTCTTCGGTATCTGCCTGTGCGCTCCGCACCACGTCCACCGCACCCGATCGCATGATGCCCTGATCTGCAATCAGCCAGCGCGGACTGTTATCGGCAATCAGACCGATGCGAGGCGGAAGTGATTCAGACGGTGCCAGAATACTCAGCGCCTGTAAGCCTCCAGCAAACTGCTGAAACTGCTCATACAGTTCACCATAGGTAAACTTTACTTCTGGACTGGCATGGGGATCGTGAACCGCAGTCACCGAGGCAAAAGTCCGCGCGGCGATCGCCCACATCTCTGGTATGGATTGCACTGAGCTATAGTCGGGTAAAGTGCCAGAATGCGATGCGGATGGGTTCATTAAATCTCTCCTGCGGCGGCTGTATTGTGCGGCTGTGCGGCTATATTATGCAAGCGCTATATTGTGCAAGCTGTGGTGCGGTAAATCCTCTTTTGCACAGTTTGGCACTAGATTGAAGGATTGGAACAGAATGTTATAAAAAATTGGCAAAGCGGGAAGAGCACGAATCTTTTCAGGAACGATCGCTCTCTGTCTTTTCTAAGCTTCTTCGCCTACACCCTAAAATAAAGAATTGAGGAGACAGAATTTCATCTGTCTGCCTGTTAGATTCAGCTCGTCAGAAATAACCCGGAGAATTGATTTATGCCTAAGGCAGTTTGGAATGGCGCAGTGTTGGCCGAAAGCGATCAATGCGAAGTCGTGGAAAACAACTATTACTTTCCCCCTAGCGCCATCAAGTCTGAGTACTTTAAGCCCAGCAATACCCACACAACCTGTCCCTGGAAAGGTATTGCTAGCTATTACACGATCGCGGTAGATGGCAAAGAAAATGCAGATGCAGCCTGGTACTATCCTCAAGCCAAGGATGCAGCAAAAAATATTGAGAACTATGTTGCCTTCTGGCGTGGTGTCAAGGTCGAAGCTTAAACAATTCAGGCATGAAGTTTCTGATATGGCGTTACCTAATTGAGTTAGGGCGATCTAATTTTTGAGAGGCGCGCGCCTCTCAAAAATTAGATCCTTGGATCGAGGAGGATGTTTGAAAAGTGGTCGGCTGTGATTTTAGGCACCTGTTGATTCCCCCTCCCCCCTTAAAAGGGGGGAAATGAATTCAAAGTCCCCCTTTTTTCTAGCGCAGCGGCGCGATAGCGCGGGGACTGAGGGGGATCTGAAACGTTTCGCTACCCATAGTTGGACTTTTCAAACATCTAGGCGCGTAGCGCCATGAACATAAATAAATGGACATTATCTGAGTTTTTCAGAAACTTCACGCCTAGAGTATTTACTTCAGAGCGCCCAGTATGTCCACTATGTTCTGAGATAAATTATTTTGAGGTGAATTGCTCTGAGGTGAATTCGTTGGATTTTGGGCACACTAAAGACATTAAACCCGTCTCAGAATTAAGTATTAAGCCGCTGGCGTTGAGTGCAGACTCAACAAGTTGAGACTAAAGAAGTGCTAACATAAGGCGTTTGTCAAGCCTACGCTAGGCTTTAGTTCAGCAAAAGTTCACTTCCGTTGGTTTTCTCCATCAGGGAAATGCAAGTAATTATCAGCAGTCCGCCCCCACAGCAAATGGCAGTTTCTCTCGATTCGCTCCTCAACCCCAATGTGCCTGATGGAGTCTGTCCACGTCGCGTTCGGCAGCAAATTGATCTCGTTCTTTTGGCGATCGAAGCCCTAGACTTAGGCGGCTCTGAGGCTATTTTGTGGTCGTCTAAAGAGCTAGGATTGCAGGATATCATTAAAAACCGAGTGGTAGCTTGGAAGCTTCGAGCCACAAACCCAATGCGGCGCAATAGCCAGCGTCAGCCTTTGAGCTTGACTGAAGCAAAGGCGCTCGTCCTGATTATTTGCCATCTGGCAGAGCAGCTAGCAACGGTCGTCCGGCAGTTGCTTCTGGCCTACGAGCAGTTGACCGAAAAGCAGCTGAGTCTGGATCATTCGCCCCGGTTAGCCAATTACCTAGAGCGTTTTCGGGCACATTTTCGATCGCGCATGAACCCGAAGCGATCGACTGTCATGACTTACGATGACGAAAAGCTCAATCAGCTTGCGCTAAATTTGCTCAGCCAACTCCTGTTTTGCACGGGCACGGCGGGCACTCAGCGTCTTTGGAACAGCCTGTTTGATGGAGAAGTAGCATGAGCATTCAGCGTCAATACAGTCTGCCAAGCTGCAAGCTGATCTTGGAAGGGAAAAGCAGCGAAGGGCAAGATAGCTTCAGTCAGAATTTAGATAAGCAAGGTTTAGACCAGGAGGTTAGGTCGTTCGATCGCCCTCTAATCTCCGAAGTCGACACTATTGAGTGCTACTTTTCTGGATATGAAAAGCCCTTGAGAGGGGGCAGAGTTTTTCTTGAAAGTCTTGCCTCTACAGTCAGTACTTATGTTCAGGGATTCTTGAGCGGTATTCCTCATGGGGCTTATGTCGATCGCCAACACTCTCACAAGCTCGTTGAGCTAGAGCGGATTGATCAGAACCTGCATCGGCTAATGGTGCAGCCCCAAGTTGCAGATGGTGCTGCTCTAACCACCGCTCCCCAGCAGTTTGACCTAACGACCGTTCAGCTTTTTGACCTAGTCGAGGCAATCGATCGCTTTCATGCCGATGAGCAAACCCTACCCGACTTCAAGCTGAATCTAGCCCCCGTGCCCAAGCGCTATGTCATGGCTCAAGAGCCGATCGCCAAACGCGCTGCCGCTCCAGCTTTGGGCACTGCTGGGTTGGCGATCGCTGCCCTAGCGCTGTTTTTTATCCCGGCACCCCCAGTTCAGCGACCTGAGCCAGCAAGCGCCACCAGCTCGCAAACGGCTGTTTCCCCTTCTGTGTCTCCCAGCGCTGCCAGTCCGCCAAATCCTCCGCCCTCGCCTGCCGCTTCACCCGGTGCCGGAACCGCAGAAGAAGCGTCAGCGCTGCTGCTCACTACCGCTCCTGAAATCACTGACCCAGCCGAGCAAGAGCGCTTAAAAACGGTGCTGTATGAAAAAATTGATCCGGCATGGAAGATAACGCCCACTTTCCAAACTCCGTTGGAATACCAGGCTGGAGTTGCCGCGAACGGCGATCTGGTGGGCTACCAATTTCTCAACGATGAAGCGCTTCAATACAAGCAAGAGGTGCCGCTTTTAGACTTGCTGCGAATTCCAGCGGCGGCACCAAACGTAACTGGAGCAGAGAGTCAAGAAGCGATCGCTCGTTTCCGAGTTGTATTTAAGCCAGACGGCGTTTTGGAAGTCAGCCCCTGGTATGGGCAGCCTCCGACTGAACCTAGCCCTTCTCCATCGCCTTAACAAGCCATCTTGAATGAGGCAATGTCAGAAATTAGGCAATGTCAGAAATTAGGCAATGTCAGAGGGTAACCCAAAGGGCGATCGCTGGGTTTCCACGAGCTGATGGATGGAATCTTGAAGATTCTTCCGGGAGATTTCGGTTCCCGATTGAAGATTGTCTGATGTCTCAAAGAAAACAATGCTATCGAGCGGCTTGATTGCTAGCATTTGAAACAAGATGTGCGTAGCTGGCATAGGCAGCGCAATCACCTGCGGATCTTTCGGAACATGGGGACTAGCGGATACCGCCTTCAGGTTAGGAAACGCGTAAACCACGTTTTTGCTAAGCTCAGGCTGCGTCCGGTGAGTCAAGGTTGTCATCAGCCAGCCCTGTTCAGAAGTCTGAGGAATATAGTATTGAGGGTGCTGAAGCTGTTGAGCCAAGGCTTTAAGAATAGGGGCGATTTTCTCCACTTCTGCCGCAGTGACTCCATACTGCGGAGCCTGGTCAACCAGGATTTGAATTTGTTGATCGGTATCCATAATTTTGGAACCCGCTTGCGGGAATGCGGGAGTAGCCCGTGTAGAAGTAATCTGTCTTCATCAGTCTAGATCAGACTCTGTGGATGCATTTGTCTTGAACACCTGCATGTTTCAGAATGACTCTGTTTTAGGTCATATGAAGGCTGATGAGACAGAATAGGTGTTGGATATCACATAAGGGCGTGCAACTACCATCAGCGCTCGGATCGCCAACGGACAGGAAGGCGATCGCAGATGCGTGTGTTAGGTTGATAGCGGCAATTTACCATCGGGGGAGACTGGACGGAAGCGTGGAGGCAATTTTTCAGCTTTTGTTCAATGAGCTAAAACAGGCGGCCCGTGTCTCTGAGCAGGGGTCGAAAGATGTGGCGGCTCGAATTACAGAAGAAGTATCTCGTATTTGCACCGAGAGCAAGCGGATACAGGCATCTGGTGAGGTAGACACCTGGTCTACTGCTTTGGCAAGGCATCGATTGAAGCAATGCCTGAAGTACTACCAGCTTGGTTCTCATCGCGGACGAGTAGAGCTACACAGCACGCTAAGCGCTGTTGTGTATCGCTATATTACGCCGCCTCAAGTTCAGTCGAGCTATCAGGCGCGCCTGACGTTGATTGAAGACTTTTTGCAGGGCTTTTACATTGAGTCACTAAATGCGTTTCGGCGCGAGTGCCAGATGCCCGCTACCTATCGTCCTCGATCGCTGCTGGAGTTGGCAGAATACATGGCGTTTACCGAGCGATATGGCAAACGTCGGATTCCGTTACCGGGTCGCAGAAGCCAGCAGTTAATCATTCTGCGGGCGCAAACCTTCTCGCAGCAGCAGCCACCCGAAATGATGGTGGATATTGAGCAGGCGGTAGAAGGATATTCGGGCGACTCGGAGCATGGGCGCAGCAATGTGTCTATTCCGCAAGTTCGGGAGCAGATGATGGCGCAAGAGCCAGAACTGCCTGAAGATGCCCTGCGGCATACGGTGATTAGCGAACTGATGGACTATCTGGAGGAGCGAGAGCAAAAGGATTGCGCCGACTATTTCGCTTTGCGCCTCCAGGATTTGCCAGCCAATGAGATTGAGGCTATTCTGGGGCTAACGGCTCGGCAGCGAGATTATCTTCAGCAGCGGTTTAAGTATCACCTCATTCGATTTGCGTTGTCGAACCGATGGGAGTTGGTTCACCAATGGCTGGAGGCGGATCTGGAGCGCAATTTTGGTTTGACCCCGCAGCAATGGCAATCCTTTCAGTCAAAGCTGAATCCTACACAGTCAGAGCTACTGAAACTGCGGCAGAGAAACATGACGGATGCGGCGATCGCTCAGGCGATCGGCTGTACGCCCACCCAGCTTCAGAAACATTGGACAAAGCTACTTGAACAAGCTTGGGAAATTCGCAACAATTTAGTATCCGGAACAGGTGCATCGATCGATGAATAAAGATACAGAAGCCATAAATAACTTTTTGGCTTGGCTGTTGCAAGAACCAGACCCGGCAATTACAGCACCATCAGGGGAGATTTCCAGTCAAATGACTGGCTCGGATCAGTCCGGGGCAGTGGGTTTGCAAACACCGTATATTGATCCCCTCGATTCTGAGGAGACAGATGACCCATTGTCTGACTTCATGGAATCGGGTTCTCTTCCTTTTGAGGAAGTCTCGTTATTCAAACCGGGAGAAAACCCTGCTGTGCAAGACCGTTTTTATAGCTTGTTAAAACATCGGCTCCGTGCCGAAATTGAACAAAAGCCGCCTCGTTTCCCTTGGGAAACTGAGACTTGTGACTATGACTCTGAGCGATCGGAGCAAGCCGTACCCGATAAAGTTCCGCAATTTTGGGCGGCTCAACTGCAAAGCCTCAATTTGCCTGTGCCGATGTCAGATAGTCTGTTGACCCAGCTATTTGATCAGTGCCAGACCGTGATGCAACTGTCTTTGCGAGAGGGCGAAAAGTTGATTCAGGTCGTTAAGGATCTGTTTCCAGGACAGTCTGATACGCTCAATCAGCTTGCGGGCTTGGTGCTAGCATCTCCCAACCGGAGTGGGGCTGCTCAACCGCAAACTGGATTTCCTAGCCACTATGACCAGGCAACTCCTGCTCAGCAAATGGCACTGTCGCTTCTTGCAGCCCGCACCATTTTGGATGCAACGACCTTGCGGCTATCGGCGGCTCAGCCTCTAATAGATCGCCCCTGGCAAACGGCAGCAGGTCTTCTGCGACTGTCGGCAGAGTATCAGCCTCAAGAAAACCGCATCCGAGTTCAGGCGCATCTGCCCTGTCAAGGTAGACTGAGCTTCCGCAGCTCGCTCGCTGAGGCGATCGCCCAAACTGACTGCGCAGGTCAACTTGATGTGAGTCTATCTCATCTGGAACCCAACCAAAGTTATCTCTTGAGTGTTTGGCTAGAAACCGATCGACCCCCCATTGAGTTTGCGGTTTGCCCAGTGACAGAAGAAGTGTAGAGCATTATGAGGCTCCACATTGGCTGCTTGCCTCATGTTTAGATAGATAAGGAATGTTGTTGAGGTAGGTCACAACTTCGCGCCGTGCAGCGAACCATCAGAGAATTCTACCGAGCTGAAGGCTCTACCTACCCAGAGTCCTTCAATTATTAAATCTACAGGATTGTTGATCTGTAGAGGTTTACGTAAATCTACCTGCCGTTTCGATCGATCGTCTGGTTAGCATAGGGTCTGATACTGATTTTTCAAGATTGCCCCGTCTTGATGTCCTGTTCGACCCTACTGCTACCTTTATGTCCAGACGTTTAGCAGGGAATCGCCCTTCATCTACTCAACTATCCAGTGCGTCTCTGCGGACTGGGTTAAATCCTACTGCGAAACTGTTTCAGCGATTGCGACAGCGGCTTACGCAATCGCCTCAGCCACTGCCAGAGGACTCGATTCCCTTGAGGGTCTTGGTGCAAGGCTTAGTGACTGTAGGCATTATTGCCACCGATGTGGCAGCGGCTGACAGCATTGATTTTCAGGGTATTAGCCTCTGGGCAGTGCCGCTTAGCTTTGTCGGTGCAGCTTGGAGCGGATACCGCCGCCGTAACCGCAATATTCCAGTTAAGTTTTGTATTGCGATCGCTATGTTACTGGCTCTGGCGTTCTTTTTCGTGCGCCTCTGGACAGAGCGAAACGACACACGCCTTGCCTTAGCTACGTTACTGATTCACCTACAGGTTCTCCATAGCTTTGATTTGCCGCGCCGTAAGGATCTCGGCTATTCAGCAGTAATTGGGCTGATTTTGTTAGGGGTTGCCGCTACCTTAAGCCAAACTTTGGCTTTTGCACCGCTGCTGCTCTTGTTTTTGGCGATCGCCCTTCCGGCTCTGGTTCTAGACTATCGCTCTCGACTGGGCTTAGCATCTCCCAGCGTTAAGAACGGCAGTTTTGACTTGTCTCCCAAGCGATTGGGGGCAGTTTTGCTGAGCGTCGTGGGGTTAGGGTTGGCAATATTCATGCTGCTCCCCCGAATGCCAGGATATCAGCTGCGATCGTTTCCTGTCAGCAGCCCTATTCAGGTGGGCGAGCAATTTAACAGTAGCACCATTGTCAATCCAGGCTATGTGCAAGAAGGCAAGCAGGGTACGGGCACAGGCACCGGAAATGAGCAAACAGGTGCAGGCAAGGTAGACGATGAGTTCTACTACGGATTTAACAGCAAAATCAATCAAAACCTGCGGGGCGTAATGAAACCCAAAGTGGTGATGCGCGTGCGATCGCAGTCTCCCGGATTTTGGCGCGTCCTGGCATTCGATCGCTACACAGGTCAAGGCTGGGAAATTTCTCGGAACGCAGAAGACCAGATTCAAACCCTTCAGCGTCCAGACTGGTCATTTCGCTTTTATCTGCCTGATGCTGTGACCCTGAACAAAACCCGCGAGGTGATTCAGTCGTACACTATTGTTGCCAATCTACCCAACCTGATTCCAGCCCTCTTTGAAGCCAAAGAGCTATACTTCCCGACCCAAAAGGCAGCGATCGATGCAGAAGGCGGCTTGCGATCGCCCGTGCCCCTGTCAGAAGGGCTAACTTACACCGTTGTTTCCAACGTGCCCTACCGCGATCGAACGTTGCTACGTAAATCCTCGACAGCCTACCCGCCCTACATTCGTGACTATTACCTGTCGTCTGAAAACATTTTGCCGCGCATCCGCCAAAAAACTGAAGAGCTGATAGCAACTTCCCCCAAAGCTCTGACAACTCCCTCAGAAACGGCACTATATCTGGCGCAAGCCCTCAAGCAGCGGTATCGACTGCGCCAAGATTTGCCCTTCTTCTCGCCAGACGAAGACCTGGTTGAGGCATTCCTATTCAAATATGAAGGTGGCTACCCCGATCATTTTGCCACTGCTCTTACCGTCATGCTGCGTTCGATCGGCATTCCTGCCCGCCTAGTTATGGGCTTTGCGCCCGGTGAGTTCAACCCCTTCACGGGCTACTACCAGGTGAAAAATACCGATGCCTACGCCTTGGCTGAAGTTTACTTTCACAAGTACGGCTGGTTCGCCTTCGATGCCATACCGGGTCACGATCTCATCCCTCCCTCAATCGAAGAATCCCAAACTTTCGGAGTCCTCAAGCAGTTCTGGAGCTGGGTCGCCAGCTGGCTACCCTCGCCGCTGACCGGGGCATTCAATCAAATTTTTGAGCTGCTCGGCAGAGCGATCGCTACTCTACTTTCCCTCTTTACCCAAGGCTGGGTCGGCATCCTCACAGGCTTAGGTATCCTCACAGGAATCAGCTTTCTCAGCTGGCTTACTTGGAGTGGGTGGCAAACCTGGCGCTATCGGTACTGGCTAGCCAAACTGCCCCCCATGGAATCCCTCTACCAGCAAATGCTGCACAAGCTTGCCACCCAAGGCTTCCGCAAACCACCCTACCTCACGCCCCTAGAGTACGCCCAAGAACACAGCGATCGCCACCCTCCTGAACTGGCAAGAGCGATCGCCGAAATTTCCCAAGCCTACGTCACCTGGCGCTACAGCGGAGTCTCACCCAACATTCCACACCTTAAACAACGCCTCAAAAAAATGAGGTTCAAACTGTAGGTCGAAACCCAGCTTAAACCTCACCCAATAAAACCCCGATCTTCCACCCCGATGCGAAGCGACTCATCCAACCCATAGACAAAATTACGCGGAGGGTGTGTGGGGGACGTGCTTCTTCCCCAGCAGGGGGTTTGGGGGAACCCCCCAAGGCTGTTGGATTTTCAGCAGCGCCTTTTCTTCAACCTTCCCCTGACTTCCAACCCCTAGCTACTCGCTCGCAAATTTTCCAACCCCGCCGTCACCTTAGCCGAAGTAATCCGATCGCCCTGCTGGATCTGCTGCACAGCTTCCATCCCCGAAGTTACATAACCAAACACCGCATAATTGCCATCCAAAAAATTCAGATCTGCCAACGCAATGTAAAACTGTGCCGAAGCCGAATCCGGTGGATTCGATCGCGCCATTGCCACCGCCCCAGTTGTATGCCGCAGCTTAGGCGGCTGAGTCACCTGAGCTTCCTCCAGCGTTTTGCTATAAATCGGCTGACTCGCTCCATTCGGCTCAATTTCTAACGGCACATAGCGAGGCAACCCCGTCTTCGGTTCAACAAAGCTGCCTGTACCCAGCCGATCGACCGGGAAGCTTGGATCTTTGCTCTGCGGGTCGCCCCCCTGGGCCACAAACGGCTGCGGCTCACGAACCACACGATGAAACGCTAACCCGTCATACACGCCCCGATTCACCAAATCCACAAAATTTCCAGCCGTAATGGGCGCACTAGCTCCATCGACTTTAATAACGATCGGTGTGCCCTTGACTGTCATCTCAACCGTTGCTTCTCCCTCCAGATGAGGTAAACTCTTGAACTGACTGCTCAAGTCTGCCGGAAGAGAGGAAGATGCAGAAACAGAGGTAGGCACAGCAACACCAGTTGAGCTGCCGGAACCCGTGGCGGTCTCATTAGAGGTGGAACTCGCCGTACAGGATGCTAAAAAAAGAACGCTCACTAAAAACAACGGCGTGAGCCAACGATAAAGTTTTGTCTGCATTTTTCTCATACTCGGTTTTTCGCACAGATTTTTGTAGAGTAAGCGTCCAGATTAAAGCCCTTCCAGCGGCACACCCAGAAACCTTGCTAGCTCAGCTCCCCGATTCTCTAGATCTGAAAGAGACATCGGCTGCCCAACTCGCGTCAAAGGAACCTCGCCCCTCCCCTTGATTTTGAGGTAAAGCGATCGCTTAGGATTCAACCCCTCCTTCAGCGCTACTCGAATCGACTGAAGATCCTCTAGTGGATAGCTCAGCTCAATTTTACGGTCTGAACCTGGAAAGCCCCAGCGAAACACAGTTGCCTTTCCAGTGTTCTTATCAAACTCGTTATAGCCGCCCCCAATATCCCAAGCCATGATTAGCCATAAGTAAAGCCCTAGTGTCAGACCTGCCACGCCATAGAATCCCATGGCAATACCCTGTGGGATAAAGATGAGCTGCGTTGGGTCAGCAAACGGCAGAAGATTAATTCTGAAGTAGCTCGACAAACCAGCAAGCAAAAACCCTGCTCCGCCCAACGTCGAAACTGCCGCCCATAGAAAATTGCTGAAGCGTCGAGAGCCAAGCACCTGCTGGCGTAAAACGAGATTGCTCTCTGGTCTGGATAAGTCGGAAGCGATCGGTGCAGCCATGAATCAAAAGTTAGAAGTGAATAGAGGTTGGATCGAGGCGCGTTTAAATAACTTGCTTGGACAACTTGCCCGGATGACTTAACAAGATCCTATCAATCCTCAGCGCTTCACAACCAAAAGTAGGTAAATCAGTAAAAATTCAGAATTTACTGAGTACATATACTTATTAGGAAGCGCAGTAGTCAGAAGATTTCTGAGAACGTTGCGTATCAGATTGTAAAATTTTTCAGATATCTCTATTATATAGAAACGTTAAATCTCTCTCAGTTAAGAGCCTAGTGCTTTACGCTCAGGTTTTTTCTGACTGAGGAGGTATGGTAATCTCCATATCCGCTAGCGTCTTGTTCGCAGATCCGGTTCCATCTCTAGGCTAAGCTTTCCGGCTCCGCTGGAGAAAAACTTACTCAGCGATTAAGGATGCACTGTCATAATTAAGAGGTTTTGAAATGACCATAGCAATGGGGCGATCGCAAGCCCAGCGAGGATGGTTTGATGTCCTCGATGACTGGCTGAAGCGCGATCGATTCGTATTTGTCGGGTGGTCAGGTCTGCTGCTGTTCCCTTGTGCATTCATGGCACTGGGCGGCTGGATGACTGGCACCACGTTCGTCTCCTCCTGGTACACCCACGGCATCGCCTCCTCCTACCTGGAAGGCTGCAACTTTCTGACCGCAGCAGTTTCTACTCCTGCTAACTCCCTAGGACACTCGCTGCTGTTTTTGTGGGGTCCCGAAGCTCAGTGGGACTTCACCCGCTGGTGCCAACTCGGCGGACTGTGGGCGTTTGTTGCCCTGCACGGTGCTTTTGGACTGATTGGCTTCATGCTGCGTCAGTTTGAAGTGGCTCGACTCGTCGGCATCCGTCCCTACAACGCGCTGGCGTTCTCTGGACCGATCGCCGTCTTCGTTTCAGTGTTCTTGATTTACCCCTTGGGGCAGTCAGGCTGGTTCTTTGCCCCTAGCTTTGGAGTAGCGGCGATTTTCCGCTTTATCCTGTTCATCCAGGGCTTCCACAACTTCACGCTCAACCCCTTCCACATGATGGGTGTTGCAGGCATCTTGGGTGGAGCCTTGCTTTGTGCCATTCACGGTGCAACGGTGGAGAACACGCTGTACGAAGATGGGGACAAAGCGAACACCTTCCGCGCCTTCAACCCGACTCAGTCTGAAGAAACCTACTCGATGGTGACGGCAAACCGATTCTGGTCGCAGATTTTCGGCATTGCCTTCTCCAACAAGCGGTGGCTGCATTTCTTCATGCTGTTTGTGCCTGTCACAGGGTTGTGGATGGCGAGCATTGGGATTGTGGGCTTGGCGCTGAACCTGCGGGCATATGACTTTGTGTCTCAGGAGCTACGTGCGGCTGAAGACCCAGAGTTTGAGACGTTCTACACCAAGAACATTTTGTTGAACGAGGGCATCCGCGCTTGGATGGCACCTCAAGACCAGATTCACGAAAAATTTGTATTCCCCGAAGAGGTATTGCCACGTGGTAACGCTCTCTAATAATGGCTCGATGGTAGCGGGAAACCGCGACCAGGAATCCTCTGGATTTGCCTGGTGGTCGGGTAACGCGCGTTTGATTAATTTGTCTGGTAAGCTGCTGGGCGCCCATGTGGCTCATGCAGGTCTGATTGTGTTCTGGGCGGGTGCGATGACCTTGTTCGAGGTTTCTCACTTTGTCCCTGAGAAGCCTATGTATGAGCAGGGCTTGATTCTACTGCCTCACCTGGCAACGTTAGGTTGGGGTGTGGGTCCTGGTGGTGAAGTGATCAATACCTTCCCCTACTTTGTGGTAGGTGTATTGCACCTGATTTCTTCTGCGGTTCTGGGATTTGGTGGAATCTATCATGCCATCCGGGGTCCTGAAACTCTGGAGGAGTACTCTTCGTTCTTTGGCTACGACTGGAAAGATAAGAACCAGATGACTAACATCATCGGGTATCACCTGATCCTGCTGGGTGTAGGGGCTTTCTTGCTGGTCTTTAAGGCGATGTTCTTTGGCGGCGTTTATGACACTTGGGCACCAGGTGGTGGTGATGTTCGCGTCATCAACAACCCCACGCTCAATCCCATTGTTATCTTTGGCTACATCCTCAAATCTCCCTTTGGTGGAGAAGGCTGGATTGTCAGCGTCAATAGCATGGAAGACATCATTGGCGGTCACATCTGGGTAGGGTTTATCTGCATCGCAGGCGGCGTTTGGCACATTTTGACCAAGCCTTTTGGTTGGGTGCGCCGAGCTTTCATCTGGTCAGGTGAAGCTTACCTCTCCTACAGCTTGGGTGCATTATCCCTGATGGGATTCATCGCCTCTTGCATGGTTTGGTATAATAACACGGCGTATCCTAGCGAATTTTATGGTCCTACAGGTCCTGAGGCGTCCCAAGCTCAAGCTTTGACCTTCTTGATCCGTGACCAGCGCTTGGGTGCAAACGTTGGTTCTGCTCAAGGTCCTACAGGTCTGGGCAAATACCTCATGCGATCGCCCTCTGGCGAAATCATCTTCGGTGGTGAAACCATGCGTTTCTGGGACTTCCAAGGTCCTTGGCTGGAGCCACTACGCGGACCTAATGGTCTGGATCTAGACAAGATCAAGAATGATATTCAGCCTTGGCAAGCTCGCCGTGCGGCTGAGTACATGACCCATGCACCTTTGGGTTCTTTGAACTCTGTGGGTGGCGTAGCGACCGAGATCAACTCGGTGAACTTCGTGTCTCCTCGTGCGTGGCTGTCGACCTCTCACTTTGTGTTAGGCTTCTTCTTCTTGATTGGTCACTTGTGGCACGCAGGTCGCGCTCGTGCGGCGGCGGCTGGTTTTGAGAAGGGAATCGATCGCGAGAGCGAACCCGTATTGGCTATGCCAGATCTGGACTAACTTTAGTCAAGTTTGGCTTTAGTCAAGTTTGGCGCAAGCGTTTTGAAATCAGAAAGCTCCTGCACAAGTGCAGGAGCTTTTTTTGTCGGGAAATCCAGGAGAACATAGCTTGTGTAAATGGCTCAAGTCCGTAAATTTGCTCCCGTCAATTGCCCAAAGGATTTTCTACAATGAGCCATTACATCTATCTTTCTCCCTTTCGTCAGTCCAAACGGGCAATGAACAATACATCCCCAAAAGCATCCCATCCTACATTTCAACCGACTCGTATTTTGAGCGTTGCGAGTTCTGCATCATTGCTGAACTGGGTTAACCAGCGGATCGAAGCAGGCGATCGCATCCTCATTATCGACTTTTGCCAGGTCATGTTTATGGATAGCACTGGATTAGGAACATTGGTGACTGCACTCAAAATTGTGCAGAGAGCAGAGGGCAGACTGATACTTTGTAGCCTTTGGGGACAGGCTCGCATGATGCTCGACATGGCAGGGATGGAATCTGTTTTTGAGATTTATGATGGCCCCGTTGAATTTGAAAACAGCCTATCCAGTCTCAAGTCAAATTAGCCGTCATGCCGCTGGGATTTTCCTGTTTAAATCATGCCGAACACGCCACCCCGACGGCGATCGCCTGCCCCATCTAGTTCTCCGGCGGCGCTACGCGTCACGGCATGAACGCCACCAAAGAACATATTTTGCTGTGCCCACAGCTCCACCTGTTCATCAAAAGGAAAAGTCATGCGATCGGATGCTGGATTTCCCAACCCTGGCTCAATGTTAAACATCCCGGCCTCCCAGTGAATGCGGGAGCTATTGACGGCATCTTCTACCGTCATGCCAAAATCTATCAGGTTAGAGACGACCTGCAAAATGGCGGTTCTGATGCGATTTGAGCCGCCAGAACCCAAAACAACTTCGGGTTGGCGATCGCGCAAAATGATTGTGGGAGCCATCATAGAGGAAATCCTGACATCTTCCTGCCACTGATGAAAGCCATTAGGGTGTAGATCAGCTTCTCCCAGCATATTGTTCGTCATGACTCCTGTGCCCGGAATGATGTAAGAGGAGCCTTCACCATTAGTTGTCGTGACGCTAGCGGCATTCCCCTCACTGTCGATCGCGCTCACATGGGTTGTGCTGCCCCACTTGTTAAGGGTATTGAGCGATCGGACGTAGGGTTCTAAGTGCGCCGCATCCAGAAATCTCGCCGCTACATCTGGCTGATAGAGGCGATCGTCATAGCCATCCTTCCGCGCCAAATTGCTAATCTGCATGACCTTTGCCAGCGATCGCACATGCTCAACTGATCCAAACGGTATTTTTGCCAGATCAAGGCTTTCCAACAGCCCTAGAGCAAAGGCAATCAGCGCTCCTCCAGAGCTAGGCGGCGGATTGGTGAGCATCGTGTTACCGCGATATTGGGTGATGAGAGGCTGCCGCTCAATCACCTGATACTGGTCTAAATCAGCCTGAGTTAGGTAGCCCCCCTGCTCCTGGCAATTTTGGACTAGCTGCCGCCCGATGTCACCTTGATAAAATTCCCTGGCTCCTGCCTGCGCCAGGTACTCCAGCGTGTTTGCTAAGTCTGGTATTTTCAGGATCATGCCAGCCGTCAGCAAGGCTCCATCTTTTGTAAAGATCTGCCGAGTGGACGGATTGGCCGTCAGAATCGGCGTCAAAAGCTGAAAGCAATACTCCTGAAACGCAGTTACCTCCACACCCGATCGCCCATAGTGAATCGCAGGCTCCATCACCACGTTCATCGGCAGTTTCCCTAAACGCTGATGCACCTGAAATAGACCGCCGATCGCCCCAGGCACCGCGATCGAACCTAACCCAATATGAAACTCCTGCGTGACGCTGCCAAAGTTCACTTCAACGGGACGGAAATCAACAGAGGCTAGGTCGCGCTTCTGACGAGGCGTTTGGGTAAAGAAATCGAACAAGATATTTTCGTCATTTTGCGTGTGTGCCAGCAGAAAGCCGCCGCCCGCTGGAGAAGTCAGCGTTGGCTCCACCACAAACGATGCCATCACTGCCGCCACCACTGCATCAAACACATTGCCGCCTAAACGAAACATTTCAAGTCCGGCTTCTGCTGTTTTAGGATGACCAGCCGCGATCGCACCGTGGGGCATAGGGAAAAAGAGGGTGGAGAGTAGGAAGTGGATAAGAGCGGGAGAGAGCCGATTCAGCGTTTAGGATGAAAGTAGCGCAATTTGAATGGATGCCAGTTTAGATGAGTGTAAGTATGGAATGGCGGGAAGTTTACGGCAATTGGGTGATGGTTCCAGCTCGACCGAAAGCCATTATCCACTTTTTGGGAGGAGCTTTTGTGGCAACGGCTCCACAAGTCACCTATCGCAGCTTGCTGGAGCATTTTGCCCATCAGGGTTACGCCATTGTGGCTACGCCGTTTGTCAATACGCTCGATCATACCGCGATCGCTCAGCGGGTCTATCGTTTGTCTAATCTGGCGCTAGAGCATCTGCAAGATGAGATGACGCGATCGCTTCCCATCTACGGCATGGGGCACAGTATGGGCTGCAAGCTGCATCTGCTGATTGGCAGCCTGTTTGCCGTTGAACGAGCTGGAAATATCCTGATCTCGTTCAATAACTATCCGGCAAAGCGATCGATTCCTCTGCTGGAGCAGGTTTCGCAGTTTTCCAACTATACAGCTCAGTTTGCTGCTCAGTTTGCCTCCCAGCTCGCGGCGCAGTTAGGCAACTCATCGCAATTTGCTGTGCCCGCTTTTGATGTAGAGTTTACGCCCTCTCCCGAAGAGACTAACGATCTGATTGCCAAAAAATACCAAGTGCGCCGCAACCTGCTGATTAAGTTCACGCAAGATGATATTGACCAGACGCGATCGCTTAGCGAAGCCCTAGACTATCGCTTTCCAGAGATGACCAGCATCAAAATTCTCAAGGGCACTCACATCACGCCGTTGGGGCAAGAGGTAAGCTGGAAGGCCGGTGCAGAGTTTTCTCCCTTTGATGCGATCGGGCAATTTATGAAGCAAGAGGTTTCACGGGACATGACTCAGCTCAAGCAAACGATGCTGATGTGGCTGGAGCCATTGCGGATGGGACGAGGATAGAGCTGAGCTACTTTGCCAAACCATGCTCTAGGGCATAGCGCACTAGCTCAGTACGGCTATTGGTGCCCGTCTTGCTAAACAGACGGCTGACGTATTTCTCGACATTACGGACGCTAGTTTCCAAGCGACGCGCGATTTCTTTATTCATTAACCCTTGGGCAACGAGTTCCAAAACGCTTTGCTCGCGTGGCGTAAAGTCAATCTTAATTAGGGAGGGGGATTGGGCGATCGTTCCGCGTTGAGTCAACATGGCGCGAATTTCGGCAATCTGTCTTGCCATATCGGCGATATCCGGCACTTCGCCATCCGCTGCTTTGGTGGTAATGCGGCGCTCCAAAAGATTAGAGACGATCGCCACCAGCTCGTCAGGATCAAATGGCTTCGAGAGATAGGCATCACAACCCGCGTTGTAACCCTGAATGCGATCGGTGGTCATGCCGCGTGCCGTCAGGAAAACCACGGGCAACGACTGAAAGCGAACATCTTCTCGCAACTGCTTGAGAAACTGAAAGCCGTCTACCTGGGGCATCATCACGTCTGAAATAACCAGATCGGGCGAGATTCGTTGCAGCAAATCCCAGCCCTCCTGAGCATTGCTAGCAGCATGTACGGTAAAGCCATCATCTTCTAGATAAGCTTGGACAGCTTGCCGCAAGCCCGGTTCGTCATCCACCAACAACAACTGCCCTGTCGCCATAATTTGCTCTCCGTCACTTTAGAAATTAGAAATACTAGAAATTAGAAACACTAGGAATTAGAAACACTAGGAATTAGAAACACTGGATTTTTTTATTGAGCTTTCCGAGGGAGCGCTCAGCCCCGTTCAAAAAAATAAACATAAAATGTGAAATCCAATTGAGAATAGTTACTTGAGGATTTCTTAAACCCCTTGTAGAGTTTAGACGAGTCTGGGAAGACCTTGATAGACTAGAGGAAAGACACTGGGATACTGACGGTAAGATACTAGACAATCCTCACAAACTTTCTAAATTCACTAAAACTGCTTTTATCCTACTCATATCGTTCATATACCGTTCATGGTTATTGCCGATCGCGTGATTTCCCTAACTTCTCCCCTCTTCGGTGCGTTTTTGCCATCCCTGCCGCTGGATAGCCTTATGTCTACCCAGGGCATTATGGTGCTGCTCTTGGTGGCCTACGCCGGGGCAATGTGGATGTTTCTAACCAGCGCTCCCAAGGTCTACACCGTGATGGTTTCTGATCTGGAGATGGCTCGACAGTTCTACGAAGGGCTGCTAGGTCTGCCTGTTGCTGACGTGCCACTGCACTATTACTACAATTATGAGCAGACGTTGGGCACAGCTAGCATTGACCCACTGTACGGCTCAACGGCAAGCTTGGGTCGTCCAGTCAATCAAAGTTACCAGACTTCAGAAGGGCTATGGTATCAGCTCAAGAAGAACACCCAGCTCCACATTATTTCAGGGGCAAGCCTGGGGCAAAAGAGCCGTCAACGCCATGTCTGTTTTGACCATGATTGCCTAGAGCAAGTGCTGATGCGCGTTCAGTCCTACGGCGTAAAATACAAGATCCGGCGTGACAAACCTCTCAATTTCTTGGTGAAAGATTTGGATGGTCGGGTGATTGAAATGGCGGAAGTCTCTAACTAGCTCCTGTGTAAGCTAGGAGCCTTTAAAGTTCGCTCAATGGGGCAGGGTTAGACCTGCTCCACTTTTTCATCTGTGTTGCCCAGCAGCAGCTTGACCGCCATACCTGCAAACCCGATCGCCGCCACAATCTTCACCCAGCGCTCAGGCAAAAACTGCGATAGGCTACCCCCCAGCATTACGCCTAGAAAACTTGCCAGTAAAAGCGCTGCACAGGTTCCCAGAAAGACGCCTCGCACAGACTTAGAGCTGCCGCAGAGGGCGATCGCTGCGATTTGGCTCTTATCTCCCAGCTCTGACAGAAAAACGGTGACGAAGCTTAGTCCCAACAAATGCCAGTCCATTCTTGCTCTCTCTAAATGCTTGTTTTTCCTAACCCTGCACCACGTCCCACACCAGTAGAATGGAAATCAGGAGCAGCATTATTCCAGCCGATCGCTCTAAAGCCTTGGCAGAAACCCGTTTAGCTAGCCAGCAGCCCACCCAAACGCCCAGTAAACTCGTTAGAACTAAAGCCGCTCCAGCCCCCGCAAAGACTGTCCAGGGCGACTGAGACTCAGCGCTCATAAGCAAGGTCGTCACCTGAGTTTTGTCGCCTAGCTCAGCCAAAAAAATGGTTAGAAACGTTGAGGTGAATACCTTAATCTCAACTTGCCAGCGCTGCCAAAAAGATTGACGAGAGTTTTCCTGTAACCCTTCAACCGTAATGCCCTTGGCACCCTCAGCGTCAGAACTGTCTGACACTGAATCTGACACTAGATTCGAGGGAGAAGCCGTGATGTCTGAAGCAGCAGGAATGAATTCCACAGTCAGCATATTAGAAATGACTAATTTTTCATATTTCTTTCATTTTATGCTTAACTGCGATCGGAATGGCAAGAGTGTCCTAATTTTTCTCACAATTCTTGATGGACTCATCTTGATAGACTCAGACCCTGAACAGCTAGATCCCCACTTCCCGATCGAAACGCAGCATTTCTAAACTGCGATCGCCATAAACGCCTTCAATTTGCTCCTGACAGCAATCAATGGCGAAGTCGTTCAAATCCTCTAGATCAATGCCGTATAGATCCTGAAAAACATCGGGTTCGACCCGACAAAAGCGAGGACGATCGGCATAGATCTTGCATTCTCGCGTCGTAGAGTCAAAGTGAATGCACCAGCCGCCTTCGCCTACCAGGCTAAGGTAGAGCTGAAGTTCTTGAGGGGTGAGGTACTGATCCAAGTCGGGGCGATCGCCTGGATCTAGATTGCAGCATGCCCCACACTGCTTCACACATTGCCAAGTTGCCATATCTGCTGTCTCTGATTCCTTTCTCTATACTCGACTACTTGCTTAGGCTTGTGCTTCAGGTAAGACGATTTTCTTGTAACAATTTATTACTAATTTTGGCAACTTCATGAGAAAGGTAGAGCCTTTAGCGCTTAAAATATGACTCAAGATTACTTAGCTTTGCTGATAAATTCGGGTTTTGGACTGATTCTGGGAGGCTCAATGGATTTTTTGACAGGTCTTTTTGATGGGCTAGGCGGCATCAATTTTGAAGCGATCGCCCAGCTGACTATGCTGGCACTCATCGTCATCGCAGGTCCAGCCGTAATTTTTGTGCTTGCACTTCGGGGTGGCGACCTCTAGAACGGCTGAAGATTAGCGGGTTTGTAGATTTGTAAATTATGGGGAGCAGTCGGATGATTAGCAATGCGATCGTCTGCTGCTTCTTTTTTATGGAAAAATTTAGGGCTGGATAGAGCTTTTAGCTTGGGTCAAATCTTGGTCAAATTGTCTCGAAGCGGCTCATTTTCTTGGTATCCGAGAAAACACTTAGAGATGTTTTCCATAGGTAGATGCTAAGATTTCGGTGACTGTAGCGTCGAGGAACCGTCGTGATCCGCTCTGCCACTTTGGCTCTCCAGCCTCCTGTTTCCCCTGTTGCTGACAATAGTCGCCTTCGGCTGTTTTCCGGCTCTGCTAATGCACCTCTAACCCAAGAAGTGGGTCGATATCTGGGCATGGACTTAGGTCCTATGGTTCGCAAGCGGTTTGCAGATGGCGAAATTTATATTCAGATTCAAGAATCGATTCGAGGCTGTGACGTTTACCTGATGCAGCCTACCTGCTGCCCCGTCAACGATCACTTGATGGAATTGCTGATTATGATTGATGCCTGTCGGCGGGCTTCAGCACGTCAGATTACTGCCGTGATGCCCTATTACGGATATGCCAGAGCCGATCGCAAAACGGCGGGTCGGGAGTCCATTACCGCTAAGCTCGTCGCCAACCTGATTACTCAGGCGGGGGCAAATCGTATTCTGGCGATGGATCTGCATTCGGCGCAGATTCAGGGCTATTTTGACATTCCTTTTGATCATGTTTACGGATCGCCTGTCGTGCTCGACTATCTTGAGAGCAAGCAGCTTGAGGACATTGTGGTTGTCTCTCCTGACGTGGGCGGCGTGGCGCGCGCTAGAGCCTTTGCCAAAAAGCTAAACGATGCGCCTTTGGCAATTATTGACAAACGTCGTCAGGCTCACAACGTCGCTGAAGTGATGAACGTGATCGGCGATGTGAGAGGCAAAACGGCAGTCTTAGTCGATGACATGATCGACACTGCCGGAACCATTTGTGAAGGGGCACAGCTCCTGCGGAAGGAAGGCGCTCGTCAGGTTTATGCCTGCGCCACCCACGCCGTCTTCTCGCCTCCCGCGATCGCGCGTCTCTCTAGCGGTTTATTTGAAGAGGTGATCGTCACCAACACCATTCCGATCGCCGAGGATAAGTGTTTCGATCAGCTCACGATTCTTTCAGTCGCCAATCTTTTAGGTGAAACGATCTGGCGGATTCACGAAGATAGCTCTGTCAGCAGTATGTTCCGCTAGGTTTCCTAGCTCCCCTTTCTCCAATTATTTCTGGAGGATAGAGCCATGGTGCGATTGAAAGTGTGGCAATGGGTCATCTTGGCAGCGCCGATCGTCAGCATCATCGGGTTTTTGATGATTGCCGCCGGGTTGCAGGTTCACGCTTGGGGGTTGAGCTGGATTTGGGCAGTGTTCACCCTAGTAATTGCAGGCTGGCAATGGCTGCTCGTCAAATGGACTCGCCCCATGATGATGCAGGTAGAGATGGCAGTTGCGGAAGCCAGCAAGGAGCTAGAGGTCGCCGGAGAACCGATCGCCCCTGGAAGCGATGCAGAGCGAGCTGAAACCGCCCTGCAAGCCATCCTCAAAACCACACAAACCGATCGTCCGCTGTGGGAAGACTGGTCAACTTTCTGGATGCGTTGTCAGGAATTGGTGGTGGCGATCGCTCAGATCTACCATCCTGAAGTGAAGTATCCGCTGCTAAATATCTACATTCCTCAGGCTTATGGACTGATTCGAGGCACGGTAGATGACCTCGACCAGTGGATGCAGAAGCTCTCGCCTGTCTTGGGTCAGGCAACGATCGCTCAAACGGTGCAAGCCTACGAGGTCTACCAAAAGCTAGAACCTTCTGCCCGTAGAGTCTTGCGGGTCTGGAGCTGGGCACAGTGGCTGCTCAATCCGGCGGCGGCAGTGGCAAGGCAAGCCAGCCAGCCCTACAGCAGTCGAGCCAGTCAACAGCTTTTGGCAAATCTTAGCCAAATGCTGCGGGAGGCGGCGTTGCGTAACTTGAGTCGGCAGGCGATCGCTCTCTACAGCGGCAGCACCTTACCCGACTCTTTTACGTCTACAGCCCAGGCTGTAGCACTCTCTCGCGCCTCTTTGCCTAAAACTCAAACCCTGCGCGAGATCCTCGCCCAAGCCGAACCTGTCGAACAAGTTGAGCAACAGCCTATCAATATTCTGCTGGTGGGACGCACCGGGGCTGGGAAAAGCAGCCTGATCAATACGCTGTTTCAGGCAGATCGAGCCGCCGTTGACATGTTGCCCAGCACCGATCGAATCCAAAGCTACCAGTGGCAATTTGAAAATGCCGTCCTGACGCTCTGGGACACACCAGGATACGAACAGGCAAACCGCGAAGATTTTCGAGATTTGGTGCTGGATTATGCCGCCACTGCTGACCTGCTGTTGCTGGTCACACCTGCCCTCGATCCAGCGCTGCAAATGGATGCCGATTTTCTCACCGATCTGAAGTCGGAAGCAGAGCTGCCGACGATCGCCATTGTCACCCAGGTCGATCGCCTACGCCCCATCCGCGAGTGGGAGCCTCCCTACGACTGGCAGTGGGGCGATCGCCCTAAGGAAAAAGCTATCCGAGAAGCAACTGAATATCGCGCTCAGATGTTAGGCGAGTTTTGCGATCGAGTTTTGCCGATAGTGCCAGGTAATTTCAGCGATGGGCGAGATGCCTGGGGTTCGGAGGCTTTATCCATTGCGCTTCTAGAAACGATCGCCCCTGCCAAGCAGCTCCGTCTGGCGCGATTTTTGCGCAACCTGGAAGCCCGTGCCCTTGCTGCCGCTCAGATCATCGATCGCTATACCTTTCAGATGACCACTACTCAGGGACTCACGGCACTGCTGAAAAGCCCTGTGCTTCAGTTTATTTCAACCATCTCGACCGGATCGCCTGCCCTCGCCTACCTGCTAGCCGAACAGATCCCCGTAGAGCAACTGCCGATCGTCATTGGTAAACTCCAAATGGCATACGATTTGTCAGTGCTGTTGAATACAGAAGGATACGCAATTAGCTTTGATTTGCAATCGCTCTGGTCACTTCTTTTGGATAACTCTAGTTCGCCCGATCGGAATGCTTTTGCCTTTGGTCACGCTCTTGTAGAATACTGGACTCAAAACCTGAAAATAGAACAGCTTAGAGATCGATTTGAATATTATCTTAAACAGATCTAAGCTGCTTATTTCGCTGCTGCAAGATCTGAATATCTTCCCAAAGGCGAATCCCTGTTGTAACTTTAGGATTAGCTCCAACGACAGAATATCTTGATAGCGTTAGGAAGCGATCTAGACTGGGGAAGCTTCTGACGGTGAACACATATATTTTAGACCTGCTGGTGATTGGCATCCTGCTGTTCACCGTAACGCTAGGCTCAGGCTGGATCACGCGATCGCCCTTCTCCTTTGCCTTCATCTACCTAATTGCCGGAATTGGTCTTAGCCCCTATGGATTTAACCTGATTCAGATCAGACCAGGTGCTGGATTTTTAGAGAAAGTTACCGAGATTGTGGTGCTCATTTCTCTGTTTAGTTGCGGACTTAAGATGAACCGCCCCCTAAATTTTCATGCTTGGGGTTCAACTGTGCGGTTGATTGGTCTACTGATGCCCATCTCTATCTTTGCGGTAGCGGCGCTAGGGCATTGGGTATTAAAACTTTCTTGGGGAGAAGCGACTTTATTGGGCGCAATTCTGGCTCCTACCGATCCAGTTCTAGCTTCAGAAAGTCAGCTTAATCATCCTGATGATCAAGACGGACTGCGATTTGGTCTTACTTCCGAAGGGGGACTGAATGATGCGTTGGCATTTCCGTTCATTTATTTTGGCTTGCACTGGCTAGAAGACGACAATTGGCAAGACTGGTTTGTGCAGTGGGTGGCGATCGATCTCATTTGGGCGATCGCCGCAGGTATCGGCATGGGCATTCTTATCGCTAGAGGTTCTGTCTGGGTTGATCGACATGTTCAAAAGCGCCTTCCTGTGAGTGAGGCAATGGAAGACTTCGTGGCGCTGAGCATTATCCTGATTACCTACGCCGCGACTGAGCTGGTGAATGGGTACGGATTTCTGGCAGTCTTTGTGGCAGGGATTGCGACTCAGCATTTCTACCGCAACCGTGAAAAGCGGTTAGCCCAGCTAGAATTCATTGAGCAATTTGAAAAATTAGCTGAGCTGGGCATGATTCTGCTGCTAGGCTCGATGCTCCGCGTTGAGCCGATGCTGCGCTTTGCAGCTCCTACGCTAATGGTGGGTGGACTGCTGTTACTTGTGATTCGTCCGATCGGCGCATGGATTAGCACGATTGGCGCAGGCTATGAACCTGACAAACGCTGGCTATTCGGCTGGTTTGGCATTCGTGGCGTAGGTTCGTTATACTATTTATTCTATGCAATGGGCGGAGGGCTTCAGGGCGATGTGGCAGAGATGATTGCCTGGATTACGCTAGGAACTGTTGTTCTTTCAATCCTCATTCATGGTACCAGCGCCACGCCTGTGATGAAATGGTACGAGCGGCGGATTGAAAGGAAGCGCGATCGCCTCAAGCAAGCGCTAACACAGGAATAGTCCTCTGAAGGTTACTGACTAGAGGTTACTGATTGGGGGATAACCGAACAGGCTTCCAGCGCTGTAACTTTCATGATTGGAGCGAATTTTACGCTCCTGCATTTTACTGATTTTCGTAATATTGCCCAAATCATTGCTGATTTCCCTTCTACATTTACATCCCAACACTTTACAATTGGCAATGTTGCCGTGAGAGTGGAGAAGGGTTCCATAAATATTTTTGGGGTTCTGAAATCCAGCCTGCATGGGTTGCAAAAGCAACGCTAACTGCCTTCAGATGGCGTTTGCAGGAGGTCACCAGCGGTCACATTTAATTTAGAGAGCAACTATGAAAGACCTGACTCGTTATCGAAACATCGGCATCTTCGCCCACGTGGATGCAGGTAAGACGACCACAACTGAAAGAATTCTAAAACTTACCGGAAAGATCCACAAGATTGGTGAGGTGCATGAAGGTGCGGCAACGACGGACTTCATGGAGCAAGAGCAAGAGCGGGGGATCACCATCCAATCGGCTGCGACTACCTGTTTCTGGAACGAGCATCAGCTCAACATTATTGACACTCCGGGTCACGTCGATTTCACCATTGAGGTTTACCGTTCTCTCAAGGTGTTGGATGGCGGCATTGGCGTGTTCTGTGGTTCAGGTGGCGTAGAGCCACAGTCTGAAACCAACTGGCGCTATGCTAACGACTCCAAGGTGGCGCGGATTATCTACGTCAACAAGCTCGATCGCACGGGTGCAGATTTCTATCGCGTCGTTAAGCAGGTTGATCAGGTGCTTGGGGCAAAGCCCATGGTGATGGTGCTGCCGATCGGCGTTGAGGAAAAGTTCACGGGCGCAGTCGATTTGCTGACGCGCAAAGCCTGGATTTGGGATGACTCAGGCGACCCGATGGGCTACGAGATCACCGACGTGCCTGCCGATATGGTTGATCAGGTTGAGAAGTATCGCGAACAGCTTGTCGAGCTTGCCGTTGAGCAGGACGACGTGCTGATGGAGCAATATCTGGAAGGAGAAGAACCTAGCATTGAAGACCTGAAGCGATGCATTCGCAAAGGTACGCGCGATCTGGCGTTTTTCCCCACCTATTGTGGCTCGTCCTTCAAGAACAAGTGCGTGCAGCTGGTGCTGGATGCTGTTGTGGATTACCTGCCTAACCCAATGGAAGTCACGCCTCAGCCTGAGGTAGACCTAGAGGGCAATGAAACGGGCGCGTTTGCCATCGTTGACCCAGAGAAGCCTCTACGGGCGCTGGCGTTCAAAATCATGGACGATCGCTTTGGGGCGTTGACCTTTACACGCCTCTACTCCGGCAAATTGTCCAAGGGCGATACTATCCTCAACACCTATACAGGTAAAACTGAGCGGATCAGCCGTCTGGTGGAAATGCACGCCAACTCTCGCGAAGAGATTGACTCGGCTCAGGCGGGCGATATCATTGCGATCGTCGGCATGAAGAACGTGCGCACTGGACACACCCTTTGTGACCCTAAGCACCCGGCAACTTTAGAACCCATGGTATTCCCTGATCCCGTCATTTCCATCTCGGTGAAGCCGAAGGTGAAGGGAGGCGAGGAGAAAATGGGCGCGGCGCTGAGCAAGATGGTGCAGGAAGATCCGTCTTTCCACATGGTGACGGATGAGGAAAGCGGCGAGACCATTCTCAAGGGCATGGGCGAACTTCACCTAGATATTAAGGTGGACATTCTCAAGCGGACTCACGGAGTCGAAGTCGAAGTGGGCGAACCTCAAGTCGCCTATCGCGAGTCGATTACGAAGCGGCTGGAAGATGGCTACGTTCACAAGAAGCAGTCGGGCGGATCGGGTCAATATGCCAAGATCAACTACATCATTGAGCCAGGTGAAGTTGGTAGCGGTTTCGTGTTTGAGTCCAAGGTGACGGGGGGCAGCGTGCCCAGAGAATACTGGCCAGCCGTTCAAAAAGGCTTTGAGAGCTGTATTGATAAAGGTGTGCTGGCGGGTTTCCCCTGCATGGACTTGAAGTTTACCTTGACAGAAGGAGGCTTCCACCCTGTGGATTCATCGGCGATCGCCTTTGAAATCGCCGCTAAAGCTGCCTATCGTCAGTCGCTTCCCAAAGCAGGGCCTCAGTTGCTTGAGCCGATCATGGCGGTCGATGTCTTTACCCCAGATAGCTATATGGGCGATGTCATCGGCGACTTGAATCGTCGTCGCGGCATGATGAAATCTCAGGAGACTGGGCAGACAGGCGCGCGCATCAAGGCTGATGTGCCGTTGAGTGAAATGTTTGGCTACATTGGCGACCTGCGCACCATGACTTCTGGACGCGGACAGTTCTCAATGTCGTTCTCGCACTACTCACCTTGCCCTAGCAACATTGCGACAGAGGTGATTGAGGAAGCGAAAGCGCGTCAGGCTGCCGCTTCGTAGCTGTGGCTGAGATCACATAGAACCCTAAAGCTTCCTGATTGGCTGACAGCCAATCAGGAAGCTTTGCATTTATGGGCTTCATAGCAACCACCAAGGCGGATAAGACGGGGACATTTAGGGTGAGGGCACGAAGCGCCCCACCCTAAATGTCCTAAGCAAACTAGCGACGGCTACATAATCAAAATCTAAAATGCCACACGCTATGGAGTTGAATTCTCTACCCACTGAAGTGATTCTGGGCGATCGGTCAACTTTGGGACATCTTCATCTGAATTGGAATCCTCAGCCTGGGGCCTACCTGGAAGTTGAAGGACAGACCTACCTGGTTTTAGAACGGAGGCATCGCTACAGACTAAGTGCTGGACATTATCATCTGCATCAGATTGTGCTTCAGGTTCAGAAATTTGATGCTCCTACAGAGAGCAGCTTGCTGAACGGGCGCTGGGTCGTGGGCGATATTTCCTGCTTATACAATGCCCGATCTGAACTGTTGCGCTGTACTGTTAATCCTAGCGGCCCCTGCGATCGATGCCCTGACTATCAGCCTTTGCTGAACGAAGCCTGACTCATGGCTCTATGTAAGAGGCGAACCAAAGCAGAAAAATTTGAATCTAAATTAAGCCCACAGGCTCTCTCTAAAGCGCTGCCAGAGATGGTTGTCAGGTGAAATTTGCATAGCCTTCTCTAGGTCAAGGACAGCAGCCTCGATTTGTTCAAGCTGTACCAGGGTTGCGGCTCGATTGGCGTAGGCATCTGCCAGATTGGGGTTACACTCGATCGCATGAGAGAAATCTAGTAGCGCTCCCGAAAAATCTGTGGATCGATAATACGCAACGCCGCGATTTGTCCATAGCGTTGCATGTTTGGGGGCAAAATTAATCGCTTGGCTTAAGTCTGCGATCGCCTTAGCAAACTGCTGCGTTTCCAAAAATAGGAAACTTCGATCCCAGTAAAAGAACATATTTTGAGGATTTCTGGCGATTGCTCGTTCATAAAAAAGCAGCGCCAATGCCAGCGCGTCGCTTTGAGTTTCACGCACTTTAGAAGCATTGAGCTGCATATCTAGGGCATGGCTAAAATCACAAACTGCGACATGTAGCTTTAGCAAATTTTTGTACAATTTACCGCGAGGGATAAAGGTAGGAACATAGAGAAGCTGTAGAGGGGCTGCGGTTGAAGCCATCGAATGTGGCTGCCATTGAGGCTGTGGACTTTCGGGCTGTGATTCCGGCTGTGAATCCAGCGTCAACAAGATCATTGACTGATTAAAGTAAGACCAAAAGCCAGAGGGATTGAGCCGAATAGCTTTGCCAAAATCAGCGATCGATCGCTCCATTTCACCTAGCTTGTTGTACAACATACCTCGGTTGAAATATAGGGCAAAGTGAGCGGGAGATAGCTCTAGCGCTCGGCTCAGATCGTCTAGCGCGTGAGGATAGTTGCCTCTAATGGAGTGGGCAATCGATCGATTGGCGTAGGCGCAAACCGAGTTGGAGTCATGCAGCAACGCCTGCGTAAATGCGGTAATAGCAGAATCCAAAGATTTCTGCTGTAGATTCATAATTCCTTTCTGAATTAAGGAATCGGCCATTATGGGTTGATTCATCATGCCGTACTCCTTTAAGAAACTAAATTATGACTTCGGTTGAGCACTAAGCCATCCTGCACATAAATAATTCTTTGTGCCTGATGAGCAATATCGGGTTCATGGGTGACGATCGCAATTGTGATTCCCTGCTGGCTTAACTCTGCCAGCAGACCCATTACTTCCTGGGAGGTTTTTTGATCGAGCGCCCCTGTAGGTTCATCTGCCAGGATGAGCGCTGGGTCGTTGACTAACGCACGGGCAATTGCCACTCGCTGCTGCTGACCGCCTGAGAGCTGGCTGGGACGGTTTAACAGGCGATCGCCCAATCCCACCTTGAATAGCACTTCGGTCGCGCGATCGCGGCGTTGGGCAAGGGGCAAACCTCCATAGACCATGGGCAGCATGACGTTTTCTAGTGCAGTAGAGCGGGTTAACAGATTGAATTGTTGAAAGACAAAGCCAATCTGCTGATTGCGGATATACGCTAGCTGATCGTCGTCTAGGGTCGTCAGGTCAACACCGTTGAGCGTGTAGTTGCCGCTTGTGGCGCGATCGAGACAGCCGATGATATTCATCAGCGTAGACTTCCCCGAACCCGACATGCCCATGATGGCAACATATTCACCTGGGGCGATCGATAGATCAATGCCTTTAAGTACAGGAACATCCAGTTCTCCCAGGCGGTAATTTTTAGTAATTCTCTGCATCTGAATCATGGGTCTAACCTATTCACTTCTTAGCGCTACAATTGGGTCAAGCTTTGCTGCACTTTGTGCCGGAATCACACCTGCCAGTACGCCAATGCCCACCGAGAGCGCCAGCCCAGCCACGATTGAATCCGCTGAAATCACTAGGGGAATACTCAGTGCCAGGGAAGCTCCGACGGAAACTCCGATGCCAAATACCACACCAATCCCCCCCCCGATCGCTGAAACCACCACTGCCTCTACCAAAAACTGGCTCAGAATAGCGCTGCGGGTGGCTCCTAACGCCTTACGAATCCCGATCTCGCGGGTGCGTTCCACCACCGAAACCAGCATAATATTGGCAATGCCAATGCCGCCCACGACCAGAGAAATACCGGCGATCGCTGTCACCATTACTGTAAACAGGCTAATGATGGTTCCCAAAGTGCTAATTAAATTGACCTGATTGATGATATTAAAATCATCGGCTTGAGGGGGATAAATGTCATGCCGCAATCGCAGTAAATTGCTTACCTGAAATTGTGCAGCATCAAGCTGATCGGTTGCCTGAGTAGACAGAACAAACCCCGTAATGGCGATACCAGATAGAGCATTATTTCCTACCAGTTCTGCCGACATCGTGCTTAAAGGAATGTAAACCGAGTCATCTTGATCCTGAATACCGCCAGCCCCCTTTGACTCCATCACGCCCACAACCCGGTATCGCTTGCCCTGAATTCGAATATCCAGACCGATCGCATTCTCTTGGCTAAAAAGCTGGTCGCGTACTTTCGATCCCAAAACTGCAACAGACAGGGCAGCATCGAGTTCATCTTGAGTGAAGAACTGTCCCTGCTGAGGATAAATATTTTTGACTTTAGAATAATTGAGATCCGTTCCAATAATGGTGGTTGTTGTATTTTTTGAGTCATACACGACCTGCGTATTTACCTTTTGCAGATAGGCAGACACCGCATCCGCCATCGTTACCTGCTCCGCGACAACTTTGGCATCTTCCCAAGTTAAGGTTGATGCTGAACCTGTTCCCTGACTGATGCCTCCTCGGCTGCTTGCTCCAGCCATAACGGTGAGAACATTTGATCCCAATGACTCAATTTGCTGCTCAACAGATTTCTGCGCGCCGCGTCCTACCGAAGTCACTGTGATGACTGCACCAATGCCAATAATCATTCCCAGCATCGTTAGTCCAGTGCGTAAGCGATTGCTCCGTAATGAATCGATCGCCATGCCAAAAACTTCAATCATTGAAGGGGAATAGGCATGATTAGAGGAAGGGATTGACATGAGATTTTCCTGTAGATTTCACCCGTAAATTTCACTAGAAGCGCGGCGGCATAAGTCCGCCTGATGTCGATTTAGCGCTAGGCGGTGGGCTAACCAACACGTTCTCTCCTGCCTCCAAACCAGAACGAGCTTCGGTCTGTGTTTCCACAGTTGCCCCTGTCTCAATCGGCTTAAAAATTACCTGACGATCGCTCGTTTCAACATAAACACCTGTGCTGCTATCTTGGCGAACGATCGCCACGGTCGGAACAAGCAGCACGTTATTTAGCTGACCCACGGCAAAGGAGACATCGACATTCATCCCCGATCGCAGTAAGTTTTGCGGATCAGATAGAGAAACCTTGACTTCAAAACTGGTGACGTTTTGCTCGACAGTAGACTGGGGAGAAATTTCTGTAATGCTTCCGGCAAAAGTTTTGTCTGGATAGGCATCTGCCCGAATTACCGCCCGTTGCCCGATTCGCATTCGGGCAATATTGGTTTCTGCCACATTTGCCACCACTTGGTTCTTAGAAGCCAACGACAGAATGGAAGATGAGGTCGCAGAAAATTCTGAGCTTGCCGCCGTTGTCGGCGCAACAAAAGCTCCCGGATCAGCATATTTCCGAATCACCGTGCCGCTAAAAGGCGCACGAATCACCGTTTCATCGACCTGGATCTGGATATTTTGCAGCGAACCTTTCGCAGAAACTACGTCTGCCTCAGCTGCCGCAATGTCTTCTGAGCGAGATCCAGCCTGCTGCAATGCCAAAGACTGCTGGGCTTGCTTCACTTGAGCTTGGGCACTGTCTCGATTGGCACGAGAGCTTTCTAAATCTCGGAGGGCGATCGCACGAGCATCATACAGGTCTTGATCCTGCTGCATGGTTAATTCCGCTTGCCTCAGCTTAGCCTCTGCCTCGTCGAGTTGGGCTTGGGCGCTGGCAATATCCTCTGGACGATTTCCCGCCCTTATTTTCTGTCGGTTGGCTTCCGAGGAGGCAAGCTGTCCCTGCGCCTGGGCGAGCTGACCTTGGAGGCTAGAGTCATCCATATAAGCAAGAATCTGCCCCTCTTGGACGGTATCGCCCACGTTCACCAGCAGGGTTTTAAGGGTACCAGAAGACTTGGGGCTGACATTAATCGATCGCTCCGGATCAACGCTGCCATTGGCAGTAATCGTGAGGGGAACGCTTTGCCGTTTTACAGGCACCGTTTTCACCTCCTGCTGACTTGCCAACTGAGGCGCTAGCACCCACTGCCGATAGACCATGGCTCCCCCTGTCAGTAGAGCTAGGAGAATGAGCGATCGAGTGAGCCAAGGTGTCACCCTAAAGGATTTTCTAAAACCTTGAGCTAATGTTTTGTTCTCTAATTTCTCGCTCTCTAGCTTGTTGCTTTCTAAGGGTGTGATACCTGAATGCGGTTTGTCGAAGGTCATAATGACTCTGCTGAAGTTGAAATAAACCTACTGGTGCAGGTCAGGTCATTCATAGCCCCCATGAATTCCGTCGCTGCACGAGTAGGCTAAGTATCTCTTGGTTGTGATGTCACATCTCTGCAACACTCACATCCTAGGAGTCCATACCGTTAAACCACATGAACCAAATCTCCTAAATCTAGTAGGACTAAAGTCCTAGATCACAACGGGACTTTAGTCCTAAGTCTTCAGTGAAAAGATAGGCATTTCAACCCTAGAACGCACTGGTCTGTCTGGCATACACTGTGAATAGGCAAAAGCTTAATAGGCAAAAGAATTAGGCAAGTCGTGTTTCCTCATCTCATCTGCTAATGGATTGTTGATGGCTTAAAGGCTGTGTGAATCTTTCAAGCCATCAACAACCAACGTGTTATTCGTACTCTCGCTACAGTATTTCCCGATCGCCTCTCTTCCCTATGACATCCTGCCGATCACTTTCATGCTGCCTAAAGTCTTAAAACCGCTCGTTTCACAGCCTCTCAATCATCCATTTCGCCTGTTGCTTTATTTGGAGTGGCTGTTGCTGGGATTTGCGAGCTTATCCCAAATTTTACCTGTTCCGTTTGATGTAGCTTTACGGTTACCGGGGCTACCTTTGCTGTGGATTTTTATCTTTGGGCTAATGGGTCTGAGGTTACCAACTGAGCGATCGCGTCATCAGGCTCTGTATATTGGAGCAGAGTTTGGCTTAATTTGGCTAACGATTGTGACAGGGGGAGCCTTTGTCACTCTACCCATACTGATAGCGATCATCATGATCCGAAGCTGTCAAATGTTTCAGCGGTCAGGGCGGTTAGGCGTTGCGATCTTAACTTTCGTAGGGCTTCTGTTGGTCACTGCCCAACAGAGTCAGATGCAAGATCCAATGTTGGAAGCCTTCAAGAATATGCAGACTAAAGCGTTGCCCAGCGACGCTGAGATTTTACCGCTTAAGTTCACTGTAGCTTTCTCCTTTGGGCTGTTGATATTTGCCCTGTTGCTACTGGTCAATAGCCTATTGGCAGAGCATGATAGCCGCACACAATTGACGATCGTCAATGATAAACTGCGTCAGTACGCCCAAAGCGCTCAAGACCAGGCGACCTTGCAAGAGCGCAACCGCATTGCCCGCGAAATTCATGACACGCTGGGACATGCGCTGACCGCCCAGAGCATCCAGCTTGAAAATGCGCTCATGTTTTGCCCAACCGATGCCGAAAAAACTCAGGCTTTTCTGATCGAAGCCAAACAGCTCTGTTCTCAGGCCCTACATGATGTGCGGCAGTCGGTGGCAACATTGCGATCGAATCCGTTGCTCGGTCGTCCATTGCAGGAGGCAATTGCCCTTGCCATTCAAGAATTTCATCAAACGACAGGTATTACTCCTACCCATACTCTTCATCTCTCCAGCCCTTTGTCCGCCGACATCAGCACGACGCTCTACCGCATCATTCAGGAGGCGCTGATGAATATCTACAAGCACAGCAGCGCAACGCAAGTCGCTATTCATCTGCAAGAGAGTGAGAAGGAAATTACGCTATGGATTGAGGATAACGGCTGCGGGTTTCATCCTGACCAAAACACAACTGGATTTGGCATCCAGGTTATGCACGAGCGAATTTTGGCAATGAATGGCGAGTTTCATCTGGTCAGCCAGCCCGGTGCCGGATGTTTGATTACCGCGCAGGTTCCTCTCGATCGCCGATCGCGGAGGACGCTATGATTCGGGTGCTGTTGGTAGACGATCAGCAAATCATTCGGCAAGGACTGCGAAGCTTGCTAGATGCCAAGCCCGATCTTCAGGTCGTGGGCGAAGCCGAAAATGGGCAGGCGGCAATTTCTCTGCTAGAACGTTGGGCGATCGATCCTGGTTCAACGCCCCCGCCTGATTTAGTGCTGATGGATATCCGGATGCCCGTCATGGATGGAGTCACCGCCACTCGGCTAATCGGTGAACAGTTTCCTGAGATTAAAGTTTTGGTGCTCACCACATTTGATGATGATGAATATGTGCTGCAAGCTATGCGATTTGGAGCAAAGGGCTATCTACTCAAAGACACCCATTCTGAAGAGCTGGCTCAGGCGATTCGATCGATCCACAAAGGCTGCACCCACATGGGTCCTGGCTTGTTTGAAAAAGTGATCGCCATGTCTGCGCCTGCTTCTCAGCCGATCGCCCAACCCCCCGAAATTATGGCGCTAACCCTGCGAGAACGGGAGGTGCTACGGCAAATTGTCTCAGGAGCCAGCAACCGAGAAATTGCCGAAGCGCTATACATCTCTGAGCGCACCGTCAAAAATCACGTGACCAGCATTCTCAGCCGATTAAACCTGCGCGATCGCACCCAGGCCGCCCTTTTTGCCAGCGCTTTTTTGCCCCACAAAAACCCCCATTAACTTAGCAATAGTTGAGAGTCCGTTGTTGGAAGATTTTATGTTGTGAGGCGAGCGAAGCTCGCCTCACAACATAAAATCTTCAATTGCCGAGTTAATAACTCACTGCTGTCGCCGAAGTATTTTGTGGGGCATTTTGTGGAGTATTTTGCTTGAGTATTCCATCTTCCATGTACACAATACGATCGGCAATATCCAAAATCCGGTTGTCGTGAGTCACCATGAGAATAGTGCAGTTCTGCTCCTTCGCCAGTTTCTGCATCAAAGTCACTACTTCTCGACCTGATTTGCTATCAAGAGCAGCAGTTGGTTCATCGGCTAAAACCATTTGAGGATGGCTCACAAGGGCACGCGCGATTGCCACACGCTGTTTTTGTCCGCCAGATAAATTATCGGGATAATAATTTAGGCGATCGCTCAGCCCTACCTGTTCTAGCATCTCGGCTGAACGAGTCTGCATCTCTGCGGTCGAAAGATCGAGGTGAAGTTCTAAGCCCATCTTGACATTCTGAAGAGCAGTCAGGCTGCTATGCAAATTGTGTGCCTGAAAAATGTAGCCATGGTGTCGTCTTGCCTCGGTGAGCTGTTTAGCCGTTGCGCCGCAGAGTTCTTGACCCAACACCTGTAGGCTGCCAGACTGCGCCGATCGCAAGCCCCCCACTAGCGTCAGCAAAGTGGTTTTGCCTGAACCTGATGGCCCCGTCATAATGACGATTTCACCGCTATTGATTTCGAGGTTGATATCAAACAGAACCTGTCTCTGCAATTGACCTTGACCAAAATAGTGATCGAGATGTTGAACGGAAATAGCGATCGCCATGATGTTTTCTCCTGAACTCTTCTAGAAGCCTCCTGCAACAATTCCTCTAAAACATGTCAGCCGGATCAGCCGATTGCAGCTTGCGGGTGGCGATCGCGCCAGATACCATACACATGACGATCGTGAGTATTAGAACCAGCACCGCTCTGGCGAATGTCATATAGATGGGTAACGCAGTGGCTTTGGCGGCTAGGGCATAAAGACCGATCGGCAGCACAACGCCAGGAATAAATCCTAGAACTGCCAGAATAATCGCTTCCTCAAATACGATGCTCAGCAGATAGGCATTGTGATAGCCCATTGCTTTGAAGGTCGCGTATTCTTTGAGATGGGAGTTCACGTCGGTTGACAGCACTTGATAGGCAACCACGACTCCAACCACAAATGCCATTGCAGTCCCTAGACCGAAAATGAATCCAACGGGGCTGGCTGTTTTCCAGTAGTTTTCCTCGAACTGCACAAATTCCTGAGCCGTTAACACGCGAACATCTTCTGGCAGATGAGACTTCAGAGCCAAGGCGACCTGCTGTGGATCGGAGCCAGGTTTTAGTCGAATCAGTCCGAGGCTGACGCTAGCCGCATCTCGGCGGGGAAACAGGCGTAGAAAAGTCTGATCGCTCGCCATCAGGCTAGCATCTGCTCCAAAGGATGCGCCTAAGGTAAACAAACCCCCGATCGTCAGAGTCCGGCGCTCAACTTCAGTCGTAACTGTCTTTCCCTGGTCAATTTGGGCAATCGCTTCTGCATACTCGCCTCTGGCACCGCGATCGAAGAGCACAACGTCAGGGAGCTTGATTTTGTCAAGCTGTTGGTTGACTTCTGGCAAGTCGAAGGCAGGGCGATCGGGGTCAAAGCCCAGCACCTGTACGGTGGCATTGAGACGAGTTTGAGGGTTTTTCCAGGTCAGGCTGTTGATATACAGTGCCCCTGCGGACTGTACGCCTGGAACATCCATGGACTGGAGCAGCCGCCGCCGCGAAAAAGTGGATAGATTTTGCAGGTTAAGAGCCTTGGGGCTGAGCAAAACAATGTCTGCTAACATGGCGCGATCGACGCGAGTATTACTGTCATACAGAGCGTTTTGAAAGCCAAGCTGCATAAACATCAGCACATCGGCAAACGCAATTCCGGCTAGTGCCACCAGAAGGCGACCTTTTTCGTGCCTGAGCTGTAGCCATCCCAACGGAGTGCGGCGCTGAAGCTGTTGAATCAATTTCATTTTCATCATGGCTCAATCACTACCTGGATTTGCAGATTGGTGAACTTGGCGGCTTTTTGGCTGGAGGCGTTGTCTAGCGTTGCGTGAACTTCAATCACTCTGGCATCAATGTTGCTGCTGGGGTCGGTATTGACGATCGTCTGTCGGCGCACCTGCGAACCGACTCGCTCAACAGTTCCTGTTAATTCCCCCGGAATGGCATCGCTTGTGATCCGGACGCGTTGCCCAGGACGCACTTTTCCGATATCGCTTTGATACACTTCGGCAATCACCTGCATCTGCTGAGTCTGCCCAATTTCTACAATGCCGTCTGTCGAGACAACTTCGCCCGATCGCGTGTGGATATACAGCACTTCGCCATCTATGGGCGATCGCACAAAGGTTTGATCGAGGCTTGCCTTTGCCTGATTACGAGCGGCGATCGTCCGATTCACCTCAGCTTGAGCCGAACGAATATCTACAGGGCGCACCTCGGCAATTTGAGACAGCGTGCCTTCTGCTTTACTCAGCTCTTGTGGACTCGTAGAACGAATGCGATCGAGGGTGGCTTCAGCCTCTTGTAAAGACTTTTGGGCGGTATCCAGCGTCAATCGCTTGCTGTCGCGTTGAGAAGCCGCAGTCGCCCCCTCCTGATACAGCGATTGGTAGCGCTCATATTCAGTCTGAGCATTTTGCACCTCGGACTGCAACCGAGCCACGGTTGCTGCCTGAGCCTCAATGCTGCCCTGATTTTCTGCTCTCAGTCGAGCAATTTCGGCACGCTGGGCTGCAATCTCGCCCTGTTTGGCTCCGGCTTGGGTCACGTCAAGTTTCGCCTGAGCCACGTTCACTTGCTCTTGAGCTTCTGCTAGGGCAGCCTCCAGCCGATCGTTTGAGTCTAAAATCGCGATCACCTGACCTGCTTTGACGCGATCGCCTTCCTTCACCAGCAGACGATCAACCCGATTTTCTTGACTTGATGTTGGCGCTGAAAGTTTAATCACTTCGCCGCGAGGTGCCAGTCGCCCCAGCGCTGTCACGGTTTTAATTGCCGACTCGTTTACCGCCATGGCTTCAGGGGGAGCGGATGAAATGGAATAGCGCCATGCCACGCCGCCAACGCATAGCGCGATCGCTGCAACGATGATCCAGAAGGAGTTTTGAGTTTTTGAGAGTTGAACCTTTGAAAGTGAATTTCCCTGAATAGTGGCATTTTGTACAGTATTTTTCATGGCATTTTGCACAGCGCCTCCTTGCTGAAGTGTTAAACTACTCGGTTTAGTCTAAAAGCATAACACTAAACTAGACCGAGTAGTATAGTATTGTCAAGGTATAGCTATCGCCAGTTTGCTAAAAATGTCCCCGCCTCAATCGCCAAGGCAGTTGCTATAAAATTTATTGTTCAGCTTTAAGATTCAGCTTTAAGAAAATGGACTCAAAATACGACACCATGAAACAGTCAAAACCTAAGCGCACGGACAGACAGCTCTCGTCAGAGAAAACTGAAGCCATTCTAGAAGGGGGAATGCAGGAGTTTTTGACCTATGGCTATGCGGCAACCAGCATGGATCGGGTCGCGATCGCTGCAAAAGTCTCGAAAGCCACGGTGTACAGCCACTTCCAGGACAAAGAAAGTCTGTTTGTGGGGCTGATTCAGCGTCTAGTTGAGCAAAAATTTCAATCTATTTTTGGTGCTAGTGAGGCTCAAGTTTTGCAAGCTGCGCCTCAAATTGTGCTCAGAGAGTTTGCCAACCGAGCCTTGGATATTGGCGTAAATGAGCCACAATTCCTGAACTTCATGCGGCTAATTTTGGGGGAATCGGCAAGATTTCCACAGTTGGCTCGCGCGTTTGTGAGCAATATTGAGCAGACTGCGTTTAGGAAGCTATGCCAATACTTCACAAACTGTCCTCATTTAAAGTTGTCTGACCCCGAAGCAACGGCACGTATTTTTGTGGGAGCGATCGTACATTTTTTGATCGTTCAAGAGATGCTGCACGGCAAGGATATTGTGCCGATGGAACGCGATCGCCTGATCACTAACCTGATCGAGTTAATCACAGGACAACCCTAAATTTCCTTCACCCTAAATTTCTCTCACAGTTAGCACAACCGCCGATCGGGCCTCTGTTCGATACTTATTCGATCTGATGACAGGGGATTCTGTTAGAGTAATGTCCTCTGGACTTGCCAACGCGGTGTCAATTACCCGAAACCAAGCCTCTCCGCGATCGAGGGGAGGCAGCTCAAACGTCAGCGATTCCCAGTAGGCATTCAAAATCACATGGAGATGTTCTCCTGCTTCAGGATGGCGCAGGGTAAATGCCAAACTGTGAGAACCTTCGCCCCAATCTGGTTCTCCTAACTCGATCCCGTGCCAAACAATATGAGGCTTTGAGCTAGCAAATGTGACAGCTAAAATTTCCTCACAGCGAAAGATTTTCAGCGACTGGACGAAGTGAATCAACAGTCGAGTAAACCGATGGAAATCAGACTGTTTTTTGAGGTCATCCCAGTTGAACCAGCTTAGCTCACTGTCCTGACAGTAAGCGTTGTTGTTGCCCTGTTGCGATCGCCTCACCTCATCCCCCATCAGCAGCATGGGTGTACCCTGCGACATCATCAGAATTGTTAGCAGATTTTTCATCTGACGGTTTCGCAGTCGCTCTATTTCTGGATTTTGCGTTTCTCCTTCCTGTCCACAGTTCCAGCTATGGTTGTCGTTACTGCCATCCCGACTTTCTTCTTTATTGGCTTCGTTGTGCTTTTGATTATAGGACACCAAATCATTCAGCGTGAAACCATCGTGACAGGTGATAAAGTTAATGCTGCGATTGGGTTCGCGATCGAGTGCTGGGTAGATATCTGGACTGCCCATAATCCGTGCCGCCAGCTTGCTCACCATTCCTTCATCCCCTCTGACGAATCGCCGCACATCATCCCGAAAGGGACCATTCCACTCGGCAAAGCGATCGCCTGCAAACGAGCCGACCTGGTACAGCCCCGCCGCATCCCAGGCTTCGGCAATCACCTTGGCATTCACCAAGATGGGATTAGAATCGATCGCCCACAGCAAAGGCGGATCTTCTAGAATATGTCCCGATCGACTCCGAGAGAGAACCGATGCCAGATCGAACCGAAACCCGTCTACATGCATTTCGGCAACCCAATATTGTAAGCAGTCGATGATGAGACGGGCTACGACTTCGTGATTGGTTTTGACGGTATTTCCGCAACCGCTATAGTTGGCATAGAGCGCCAAATTATTTTCGTCAAGAATGTAATAGGACGTATTCGCTAACCCTCGAAAAGACAGCGTTGCACCCTCATGATTTGCCTCTGCTGTATGGTTAAATACCACATCTAGGATGACTTCGATTCCGGCTTTGTGCAATGCCTTAACCATATCTCGGAACTCATCTACTGCCGCCAGCGGATCGCGGCAGGAGCTATACTGCATATGGGGAGCGAAAAAGGCGATCGTGCTGTATCCCCAGTAGTTTGTCAATCCAGGGCGCACGTCTTGTTCATCAAATTGGTGGATGGGCAGCAGCTCCACTGCGGTAACCCCTAACTCTTGAAGGTAAGGAATTTTTTCAATAAGTCCGGCATAGGTGCCACACTTGCTAGGCGTTACTCCAGAACTAGGATGCTTGGTAAACCCCCCCACATGCAGCTCATAAATCACGGTCTGGGAGTAGGGAGTGCGCAGAGGTTTATCTCCTTCCCAGTTATAGTGATGCTCTTCTAGCGGCTGATCTCCTTCCCAGTTGTAGAGGCTAGAATCTACGACAACGCCTCTGAGCGCAGAGGCACAGTTGTCTCCGGGAAGAATTGCTGCCTCTCGGCTGTAGTGTTCCCAGCCCACGATCGCCCTAGCATAGGGATCAAGCAGCACTTTTTGCGGATCAAAGCGCAAGCCCTGTTCGGGCGCATAGGCTCCGTATGCCCGATAGGCGTAAATTTGTCCCGATCGCACTCCTGTAATAAACACATGCCAGTAGTGAAATGTTCGGTTTACTTTAGGATCGAGCCGTATCACTCGTGCGGGCTGTGGATCATTCGGTTCGTCAAACAATAGCAGTTCTAGATAGGCTGAATGCTTTGCGTAAATGCAAAAATTTGTTCCACCCAAGCGCACTGTTGCACCTAATGGAAAGCTGAGACCGGGTAAAACATCTTCAGTCATGCTGACTGCTCCTACAATGTCCAGGAATTTTTGAAGGGGTCGCGCTGAATTTCATCCAGTGTCACACACAGGTGAGCAGCCTCAGCGTCCGATCAATGGACAATACTGCCCTATTGTAAAGGATGGGGTGTCTCTATTTGATTGCAGAAATTGGTATTGACTTACATTAATAGTTGAAGGACTGAAAGGCGATCGCCTCCTGCAACCTCTCACCTCAGAGCCGATCGCGAAGAATCCTTGCCCTGACTCTGCATCACCTGAGAGAAGCGCGATCGCCTTTTAATCACTGCTAATCCTCAGATTCTCTGAAGGTGCAAGATAGTTAACCTAAGCGAAGGGATCGCTCCCTCCGCTCGGTCGGGTAAGGTTCGAGCGTCACCGCTCTCCCCTCCCCTAA
>NZ_JCACIN010000027.1:0-63980 GCF_059504425.1 Drouetiella sp. | reverse complement strand
CCCACCACACACAACAAAAATGCGTAAGTCCCATTGAAGATCAAATCATTGAAGATCAAATAAAGCACTTTACCTGATGCCACTGCTGGGACTCATCCTGGCAGTAATAGCATCCTTCCCACCAGGCGCACTGGACGTAGGTGAGTTCAACTAACCGACTCTTAGAAGGCTGTTCGTCGCTGAGTAGTTCCACAACCTCCTCTTTGCGATCGCTCATCTGGACAGCAACTCGATTGAGCGTTTCTTGAAGTTCAGAGGAGGCTAAAGTGTAAACGGTTTTCACGTGAGTACCTTATTAATACTGCCAAACAAAAAAGCAAATTCATAAGACTAAATTCACAAGACTGATGACTGCTTTCAGAAGACATTTGTTTCGAATACAGATTGTTTCTATCTGTATCAGTTGTAACCTGTCGAGGTGCCGGCAAAAATGCCTCCTTAGCATTATTTAAGAAATATCGATCACAACATCGTTGAGCAGTTTGAGCAAAAGTTTGTGCTGAAAAATACGGTTAGACAGCAAAGTTTTCAATTCGATCGCAGCTTAAGAAATGTTGTGAATCTGAATCTAGAGCCAAACAGGGCATCAAAGAAGCGATGAATAAAATTATGAACTTAATGAAAATTTGCTTAATATTTGCTTACATAATATAGGAAGCACTCATCAAATGCAGATCAGGAGATATTTTAGTGAGCGGAATTTTTAGAAGTTTAGCGGGAACGGTTGGCGGTTTGTTTAGAATTCTTGGCGGCATACTGGGTGCGATCGGTGGTCTATTCCGCTCGAAATCTCAAGAGGCTCAGCCCGAAGCCCCTCAGCAGACAGGAGCCTACTTTTTGAATGCCGATGATGCTGTGAGCTTTGGCAACATTGAGTACATGCGATCGAGCACATCGACGCGCAGAACTTTCCCCAAGGCGAAGTTGGGTGAAGACAATGCTTTTGTGCAAAGCGTTTCCTCTATGAAGAAGGCAGACATGAAAGCACAGGCGATCGCTGAAGCTAAGCTTCCCTCCTTGTCTGAGCAGCCCAAGACCGAGCGTCGTCGAGCTGACAGCAACCTGGATATGTTTCGCAATATGGCTCGTGAGCTGAAAAAAGAGTAGCGTTTCCAACTTTCCTAATTTGTAAAGCTAACGGCAAGCTAATTCAAAAACTCACGAGTTTTTGAATTAGTAACGCTCCTAGAGACCTTCTAAGCTAATCTGGGATTGTCAAATGCGTTAGTCAAACCAGGAGTCACCTTTGGAACGGACGTTTTTAGCTATAAAACCCGATGGCGTACAGCGGGGTCTAGTCGGCGATATCATTTGCCGCTTTGAAACCAAGGGCTTCACTCTAGTGGGTCTAAAGCTAATGAAAGTTAGCCGTGAGTTGGCAGAGCAGCACTATGGCGTTCATCGAGAAAGACCCTTTTTTGCAGGTCTAGTCGATTTCATTATTTCAGCGCCAGTTGTGGCAATGGTTTGGGAAGGCGATGGTGTCATTGCATCTGCTCGCAAGCTAATTGGGGCAACAAATCCTCTGATGTCTGATGTGGGAACGATCCGAGGCGATTACGGCGTCAGCATTGGTCGGAATATCATTCACGGATCAGATGCGCCGGAAACCGCTCAACAAGAAATTAGCCTCTGGTTTAAAGAAGAGGAGCTAGTCAGCTGGCAGCCTACCAGTACACCCTGGCTTTATGAGTAGAATCTGCTGAGTAGAGCCTGTGTCCGAATTTCTTGCCAGAGCCGTATCTACTTCGCTTGGGACAGGCTTTTCAAAGATCTAAAAATAAAGCCTAAAAATTCCTGCCGCTTTGCTAAAGATGGCAGGAATTTCTTTAAAGGCTAGTCTAGCAACCGTCAAGGCGGTTAGGACAGAGACATTTATGGGTGGGGCGCGAAGCGCCCCACCCATAAATGTTCTAGGCAAACTAGCGACAGCTGTGATCTTGATGATGAGTTCGGCAGCGCTGAACAAACAAACGTAAAAGAGCGATCGCCTATTCCACCGAAATCTCCTGAGGATCAGGCTGTGATTCGAGTTTTGATTCAGATAGGGAAGGCATACTAGCCTCACCATTCAACGATTCAGCTAAAGTCGGCAATTCCGTTCGTTTAGAGAAGCCCCAAGTGAAAATTACGGCGATCGCTGCCACCATCATCCACTCTGGGGGCACAAAATCAGGCTGAATTACCCGTAGAAGCAGCCGCAAACCCACCAGTGCTACAGTCGTGTATCCGGCATCTTCTAGATGCACAAACTCGCTTAGCCAGCGGATAAATAGCCCTGCCATAAAGCGCAGTGTGATCACGCCAATGAGTCCGCCTGTGAGAATTAGCCAAGTCTCTTTGGAAATCGCAATCGCCGTGGTGACACTATCCAGCGAAAAAGCCAGATCGGTGACAGCAATCATTGGGATAGCTTGCCACAAACTCGCGAATTTTGGCCCATGGTGGGGATGCTGTCCCGATTCATCGCCGTCACTGGAGGTGAAATACTGAAACACTAGCCATAGCAAGTAGGCTGCGCCCAGTAGCTCAAACTGCCAGAATTTGACGACCCAGGTTGCCGTCAAAATTAAGCCCACCCGCAGGAAAAAGGCAACGACTAGACCAAGGTTGAGGGCGCGGCTCTGCATCTGCTGGCCTTCCAGCCCTTGGGCGATCGCTGCCAAGGCAATGGCATTATCTGCCGACAAAACAACTTCGAGTGCCACCAAAACGGGCAACAATAGCAAGGTATCAGCACCAATATTCGATGAAAAGCTCAAGAGTTGGTCTAGCATCAATCAAGTACAAAGAGTCACGATCGAATCACAAAAATGGACGCTGCTCAGATTTCATATCAGGCATTCGTACTCGCCTGAAGAAGATCAGAGAGGGCGAAATTTTTATCCTCTCACCCTTCAGCTTAACGTCTAAACTGTCAAGATAGACTGTCAAAAACTGATCGAGGTCTTCTATACTCTTTCAGAGGTGATCCCGGAGGGCAATCATTAAGAGGCGGCTTGGATTTTTTGCCGCCGACTCGCCCTTTCTCTATCTCTACCCCCATACTGTTCCCTTTACCTACCCCGTGATTTCCCTTGTCAGCCCCTTCTTCGCTCCTCCCTACCCTTCTATCTGAGTTCAAATCTCGTTATCCTATGGGCGCGATCGTTGCTGAACTTTCGACGGTTCATGAGGGTAGCTATGTTGTGCGTGCCCTAATCCAGATAGGCAACACTTCTTTTGCCAGCGGTATGGCGACCGCGACTGATATTGAATTAGCAGAAGACCAAGCCAAGATCAGAGCTTTACAGGCTTTTGGGATTGCTGCTAGTTCACCTCAGAGCGCTCCGATCCCTTATCCGGCTTACGAGCCGCTGACCCTGGGTGAAAGCGTTGCAGCTCAGAGTTACTCCCAGTTCGTCCCATCCCCAGCCTTACTCCCCCTAGATCCGCTACCGCAAGATTCTTCGTCCAAAGTTTTATCGTCTAAAGAAGTGCAGCATCAGGAGGCATTCAAGGCTGAAGTTGAGGTAAATCCCATGACCGATCCTGCGATCGCTCTCCCCTCCGAGCCTTCTTTAGCTGATTCTCTTCAAAATCTAGCCGAGTTCAATTCAATCCCAAGCTTTAATCTAAGCAATCCAGGACTGCCGCCGCTAGAATCGCCGCCAAGCAATCCAGACAGCCCGGAAATAGTGCCTCTACCCGGTCTTGAATTCGACAATATTTCAGAGCCTGAGCCTCCCCTTAATTCTTCTCCTGAGCCTGAGCTTCCCCCTGCTAAACCTGAAAAGTCCGCCAAGCGAAAAACTGAACCCAAGCCGTCTACCGAGGCAACAGATTCTACAGAGGTATCTGAATCAGGCGATCGCTCCAACGAAATTGCCAGAATTGGAGTTGAAATGAAGCGGCTAAGCTGGACAACTGAGCAAGGACGTGGCTATCTGAAGAGAACCTATGGCAAGCGATCGCGCCAAGAGCTAGACGATATCGAGCTCCTAGATTTCCTGCGGTTTCTAGAAGCGCAACCCTCGCCATCACAAACTCTTTTCTAGTCTTACAGCTTTCTAGTCTTACAGCTTTCTAGTCTTACAGCAAAAAAGAGCCAGAATTCAGAGTGCCTTCTGGCTCCTGAATTCTGGCTCTTTTTTGCTGCATATCTACATCAGTTTCTAGATGCCTACATCAGCTTCTAGCCAATCAGCGCTGCATCAGGGCGGCTACCCACGGCTCGCTTATCAATCACTTGATCAATCAAGCCATACTCTTTGGCTTCAACCGCAGACATAAAGAAATCACGCTCAGTATCTTGCTCAATGCGATCGAGGGGTTGGCCAGTGTGATCTGCCAATCGCTCGTTCAGCATTCGCTTGTGATAAAGAATTTCCTTCGCCTGAATCTCAATGTCAGTCGCCTGACCCTGTGCTCCTCCCGACGGCTGGTGAATCATAATGCGAGAGTGAGGTAGGCTCATGCGCTTACCTTTTGCCCCAGCGCTCAGCAGAAAAGCACCCATGCTTGCCGCCAGACCTACACAAATCGTGCAGACCTCAGGACGAATATGATTCATGGTGTCAAAAATGCCCAATCCTGCCATCACCGAGCCACCTGGCGAGTTGATGTAGAGGTAGATATCTTTCTCTGGATCTTCGGCTTCTAGAAACAGCATTTGCGCCACGATCAGGTTGGCAAGATCAGAGTCAACTTGCTGTCCCAAAAATACAATTCTTTCTCGGAGTAACCGAGAGTAAATGTCAAATGCTCGCTCGCCGCGACCAGACTGTTCGATAACGGTAGGAATCATGGAACCTTTTTATGGTGTAGCTTTGTTTATCATTCTAACGATCGCCCGCTCCTAGAGAGATACAGAGTCGGTTATCCGTACTCATAGTCTTGAGCTGTCAAATTTGAAGTCTAATTTGATGACCATATAGCTCAATGCTGACAACTCACTCAGAATCAGGCAACTCTCCCTCTGGCTCCGTCAATAAATTTGACAAAAAAGACTGTAGCTTCATCCGGTGAATGTAAGGCCAGCCTCCCTCTGTCTCAATATCCCGCAGAAGCGCATAGAGTGCCTGTCGATTGTCCGGCAGAGACTTCTGGAACAAATCATCTCGAATGCCTTGATGCAGAGCCTCCAGAAGCCTCAGTAGAGCCAGCAGCTCTGAACTTTTGCCCTGATAACTTTGGGCAGTCGTATGAACTAATGCAGCAATCGCGCTCAGATCGGGATGCTCAATCTCCTGACCCATGAATAATTCCTGATGCCCTGTTTCCTCCAACCCACTCATATTTGCCCCTTCCCCAAAGCTGTAGACTCAACCAGTAAACTCAAACACAAAAACCTGGTTTCTGAAAACCTAATCAAAATTTCTACAGGTTCCGCACCTGTAGCTGCCTACTTAGGCATTACTTTAGCTTCAATTTACACAACTTAATAGAATACTAAGATTGCACAAGTGTGCAAAACTCTCGGAGCTGGGGCTGGATTCCTTGCTGTACATAGCGTTAATGTTTTATTCATGATTTTTTAGCCTATGGAAGTTAATGAACGGTCAAAATAAAGGCTGCAAGGTCTTGTAAAATTCAGTACTGGAGCCTCAAGGCAAGCCAAGCCTAGGCAACCAGGGCTTAATACTTATTAATTAAACGGTTTAGGGTTCCATACTAGAGACTAGAGGTTGACCATGAGGTATCGTGCTTTAATTGCTGCCTTGGTAGCAGTATGTTTGGGTTTTTTGACTGCTTGTAGCGATGGCGGTTCAACAACCGCAACTGCTGCGCTCACCTATGAAGACATTAGAGGGACAGGTTTGGCAAACTCCTGTCCTCAGCTCGATGATGTGGGTCGAGGCTCTATTGCACTCGATCGCGATAAGTCTTACACCATGTCCAGACTCTGCCTGGAGCCAACTAGCGTCTTTGTTAAGGAAGAGCCGACCAGCAAGCGCCGGGAAGCACAGTACATCCAAGGCAAGGTGATGACGCGCTACACGTCTACGATCGACCAGGTGAGCGGCAAGCTCAAGGTCGATCCCAATAAAGGCCTGACGTTTGTTGAAGAAGACGGATTTGATTTCCAGGCAGTCACCGTCAAAATGCCCAATGGCGAACTTGTCCCCTTTCTGTTCACCATCAAGGGTTTAGTCGCTTCCTCGGAGGGAATCGACGGCATCAATACCTCAACTGATTTGGTTGGTGAATTCAGAGTTCCTTCTTATCGGACGTCCAATTTCCTTGATCCTAAGGGTCGAGGCCTAACTTCAGGCTACGACAATGCCGTAGCGCTCCCTTCTCGTGCAGACGATGAGGATTTGCTCAAGGAAAACCTGAAGCAATTTGAAACAGGTAGAGGCAAGATTTCTCTTCAGGTTGCCAAGGTAGACAGCACCACGGGTGAAATTGCCGGAACGTTTGAAAGCATCCAGCCTTCTGATACAGACATGGGTGGAAAGGCTGCCTTAGACGTGAAGATTCGCGGTTTGTTCTATGCCAGAGTTGATCCTGAGGAAGTTTAGGTTGTTAGCGATTTTTTGACTAGATTCTAGACTGAGGTTTTGATTTAGCAAGTTTTTGACTGACTAAGCTCAATTGACCAAGTTTTGGAGAGGGGGGCGATCGCTCCCCTCTTTTTCATAAGCCACTTCCTACGGATTCAGAATCTTTGAAAATTCTTTTATGAGGTTAGAGTTTGAGTATTTTGGCATCAGATCCGTAAATTTTACGGCTTGAAGCACAATCACTTAATCTAGCATCTGGCAAGAGTTTCAGCGTCTATAGCGCTATTTCTAGCACCTAGAAATTCTGAGGGTAATGACAAGATCAGATAGCAGGATCAGAAGAGGTTCCGTGAAAATGCCGTTGTTGCAGCTCTGCAAAAAGAATATTTTTGATTTGCAGACCTAAAAGATATTAAATTCATCTCAGAATTCTGGCTCAATACAGAATGCTAAGGGCAAAATTTAAGGCTATCTATTAGGTTGAAATAAACATTGTTGAAGTGCTTTTTTAGACTGCATTTCAGCTCTAATATTCCCTTCATTGAGTTACTTTAACTTTAGATTGTGGCAGTATCTAACTGTGATGAAGTGTATTTCAGAGAGTAGCAAGCGCTCTGCATCGGCCTTACGCTAAGTTGGCTTACACTAAGTTGGCTCGCATCAAGCTTGGCTAGTGCCTCAAACTCTATCTTGCACTCAGCATCTACTTGCAGCTCCGTCTACCTGAGAATCGTCATGCTTACTCCAGTGCCTCAAGAATTGACCGCTCAAGAACTTACCTCAGTTGCCACTGAACTCAAAAGTGAGAGCTTGCAACTGCTCCGAGAATATTACAACTCGCCCTGTGCCGAGATTCGCAATCAGCTTGTGCAACTTAATTTTGGGCTGGTGAGGAAAGAAGCCCATCATTGGGTTAACCAATGCACTGAAGGATACGACGATTTGCTGCAAGTCGGCAGCTTGGGATTAATTCGGGCAATCGAGCGGTTTGATATCACCAAGGGACACGCCTTTAGCTCTTTCGCCATTCCCTACATTCGCGGCGAAATTCAGCACTATCTGCGAGACAAAGGCTCAACGGTGCGGATTCCCCGCCGCTGGCAGGCAATCCAGCATCAAGCTGCCCTCATTAGTCGCGATCTCCATACCCAGCTCCACCGTCAGCCTACCGATGCAGAAGTGGCGAAGGCTTTAGAAATTTCTGTGGCGGAATGGCAGGAGATTAAGCTTGCTCACCGCAATCGCGCTCCGCTGAGCCTGGATGCCCCAATGCATAACGAAGAGGAAGGGGCCGCTTCTCTGGGCGACTTGGTGCCGGATGTGCAGTATCACAGCTTTCAATTGGCGCAAGAAGATCAGATTCGGTTGCAGCAGTCTCTAGTGCAGCTTGAAAACCGGACGCGCGAGGTGTTGGAATTTGTCTTTTTACATGATTTGACTCAAAAAGAAACCGCAGAGCGTTTGGGCATCAGCTCTGTCACAGTTTCTCGGCGCGTGAAGAAAGGGTTGAAATCCCTGAGAAAGTTGATGGCGGGCGCGGTGACCTGTTAATGTTCGTCTATGAGCGTTAGTTCCGCAGGTTCGCCCGAAGCGGTTCGGGACTTTCTATCCCCATGCCAGATGTCCCATCCTTAAGCGATCGCTATCTTACGCTGATTGACCAAATCGTGCAGATGACCCTCAAAGGGCAGATTCGATCTAAAGAGCAGGTCTTTCAGATGCTTCAAGAGGGTGTGGATGTTGGGACAGGCGAAATCTTTGAGCGGTGCTTGGGCGATCGTCTCACAGTCACTCAGCAGCAGGCAGACAGCCGCGACGATGAGCTGAAGCAAGCCAAAGCTACCCGCAGCCTCCGAGCGCTTCAGACAATTCGCGGTGAGTGGGAGCGCTGGCAGACCCAAAACCAGGTTGCTGCCGTCTTGGATACGGCACTCCGGCAAATGGCTACCGCAGACGATCGCCTCAATGTTTTCTTGCGAGTCACCGATCCTAATCTGCCCAAGCCTTTGAATCTGGCTCAGCTTCAGCAGCTTGCCAAAGAACTGCGGCATCAGGAGTCTCAGCCCTCAGCGGAGCTACAGCCTGAAGTTCAACAGGAGCTTCAGCAGATTTCCCAGGGCGTTACGCGGGGTTTGGAGTCTTGGAGTCGTTTAGAAAATCACTTGGTGAGCTGGATCTATGACCAGAGCCAAGGGCAGTTGGGCTTTGGAGGGGCACCAGGCGATCGCGGGCCCTGGATGGCATGGGCGAAGCAGGCAAACGGTACCCTGAAGTCGCTGTTTCAAGCGCTGGCGCTGGGGCAATCTCCGGTTGAGTGGGTAAGGCAGCAGAGCGGGTTTGGCTTAAGCGATTTTGTGGAGATCGCGGTCGTGCTTCGCTGTCTGCAACAGGGCTTAGTGAACTGGTTTGACAAGCTGGTTTACGATTCTAAGGTGGGCGCAAAGCTGTCTATTTCTACTTTTTTGGGATTTGCTGTCACCTGGTCGCAGCTGGCAAATGGTTTTGGTCAAGCGGTAATTCCTCGACGCGATCGGCTCGTTAACGGCTGCTTTCAGATGACGCTGCAAATTTTGCGGGTGTTTGCCCAGCGCTCTTACTTTCCGCTGTATGGCAATATTTTTGCGTCTTTTTCGGGAGAGTATTTGCGAGATGCCTTGAGCTATCTGGACGAGCCGCTGCGCCAGGAAGAGGGGACGCAGGAAAAAGCGCGAATTCTTACATTGCTTGGATCTTCGATGCGGGCGCTGGGACAAAGTGAGCGGGCGATCGATCTGCATCAGCAAGCCCTCGACATTGCCCGCACTGCTGCCGATACCGCCTGTGAGATTGCTAATTTGAACCATCTGAGCCGTGCCTGTGTCGCCCAGTCTAGCTATGCTGAAGCGATTAATTACAGCCAACGCGCCGTAATTCTCAGTCGTCAGAAGGGCGATCGCCTAGGCGAAGCCAATGCATTAGCCAATTTGGGTTACAGCGAAGTATTCCAAGCACAGCAGCTTGAACAAACTGACCCCGATCGATTTGAGATGGCAATTGATCGGTTGCAGCAGGGGCTAGAGCTGTCAGAAAAGTTGGGCGATCGTCAGAGTCAGGCACTCTGTCTCAGCAGTTTGGGCATTGCTCAGATTTTGATAGAAGCGCCCCAAGAGGCGATTGGCTACCTGGAAAAAGGTATTCAATCCGCTCAAGTGTCAGGGGATGTTTACTTACAGGGACAAAATTTAGCCTACCTGGCTGAAGCCTACTATCGGCTGCAAAATCCACCTCAGGCAGTTCAGATGGCTTGCTTGGGTATGTATTTACTAGAGCAAATTGGCTCTGTAAGCTGGCGGCAACCCGCAGGTTTGCTCACCGTCCTGCGCGGACAGTTGGGCAAAGAAGCGTTCGACACTTTGTTGAAGCAGAAGCGATCGGAGATTATTGCGGCGATCGGCGTGGATGGCTATGATCACTTACCTGACTTGTTAGAGCTGTACTCTAGCTGAGGCTTGAGGGTTAGCCGAGGGCTAGACTTTGACGATCGCCCCAAAGTCTGCCAGTATCCGCGCATGGTTTCGCAGTAGCCCCAGCAAGTTGAGGCGATTGCGGCGAATTTCTGGATCGGCATCCATCACCATAACGCTTTGCGCTCCATCAAAGAAGTTCTGGATCACAGGTGCAACCTCAATCAGCGCTTCGAGTAGTTTCTGATAGTTGCGCTCTGCCTGGGCGGCACGAGTTTGGGGCACCAGCTTGACGATCGCCTCATAAAACGCCTGCTCGGAGGGCTGTTGAAACAAGCTAGGACGGACGATCGCCAATGGCTCTAGCTGCACGGTATCTAGATCACCCTGGGCTGCCAGCCGAGACGCACGATTCACCGTTTCATAGATAGCATCCAAGATTTGATTCTGGCGAATGCTTTGTAGAAACTGAGCGCGGTCGCGCACGTCCAGTGGGTTTTGCAAAGCGCGATCGGCATACTCTGGATCGCTGCCTAGCACCGCATTCACCAGGTCGTAATCAATACCTTGATCTTCTTGAAGTAAAGTCCGCACCCGCTGTAGGAAGAAGTCTCGAAGCTGTTCGTTGAGGGGAACTGTGGCTGCTTTAGGGTAAACTGCCACAAAGTCAGCAGTAACCTGTGCTAAGAGACGATCGAGGTTAAGCGCCAGATCGGCTGACCAGATGATGTTAAGCACAGCATTGGCAGCACGACGCAGGGCAAATGGATCGGAAGATCCGGTAGGCAGCATCCCCAGGCTAAAAATTCCCACCAGCGTATCTAGGCGATCGGCTAGCCCTACCACCTGACCTGTCAAGGTTTGCGGCAGATCGTCCCCTGCGCCACGGGGCAGGTAATGCTCAAAAATTGCGGTTGCCACTTCGGGAGATTCACCGCTGCTGAGGGCATATTTTTGCCCCATGGTGCCCTGCAATTCCGGAAACTCGCCCACCATCTGAGTCACGAGATCAGCTTTGCAAAGCAGCGCCGCCCGCTGAATTATCTCCCGCTGAGCGGTGCTGAGCTGAAGCTGGTCGGCAATGCGATCGCCCACTCTAACAATCCGATCGACCTTTGCCCGTACCGAGCCTAAATCCTCCTGAAATGTGACAGTCTCTAGCCGCGGCAAGTAGCTTTCTATGGGCTGCTTGCGATCGGCTGCAAAGAAATATTTGCCGTCCGACAGACGCGCCCGGATAACGCGGGCATTTCCAGCGGCAACGATATCCGCCTTAGCTGGATCGCCATTAGAAATGGTGATGAAGTAGGGCAAAAGTTCGGAGGAACCTTCTGCCTTAACGACTGGGAAATAGCGTTGATGGCTCTCCATCTCCATGATCACGACTTCGGACGGTAGCTCCAAAAATTCTGAGTCAAATTTGCCCGTCACGGCAGAGGGAGATTCCACTAAATCACGCACTTCCTGAAGCAGACTGGGCGTAATCACGGCATAACCGCCCACGCGCTGCGCCGCCGCCTGGGTCTGGCTAACAATTTCAGCTTGTCGAATCTCTGGATCAACTTCGATCGAGGCGGCTCTCAAATTCTCTAGATACTCAGAGGCATGGGCGATCGCCAGTGGCTCTGGATGTAAAACGCGATGCCCTTGGGTGAGGCGATCGCTAGTAACGCTTTCGGAGCCATTGATCAGCGTTAGCGGCAGCACGGCATCATCTAAGAGTGCCACTAGCCAACGAATCGGACGAGGAAACCGTAGGTCGCCATCGCCCCAGCGCATGAACCGCTTGCCTTCCAAGCCAAAGATCCATTGGGGCACCTGTTCGGTCAAAATATCGGCACTAGGACGACCTGCAATCTTCTGATTGACAAAGATGAAATCGCCCTTATCCGTCGATCGCACCTCGAAAGCATCCAACGACACGCCCCGCGATCGGGCAAACCCTTCTGCCGCTTTGGTGGGCTTTCCGTCTTTAAAGGCGGCTTGAACAGAAGGCCCTTTCACCTCTTCTTCTCGATCGGGCTGTTGCGACGGCAATCCTTTAATGAGTAGCGCTAGTCGTCTGGGCGTTCCGTAAACCTCAATGGACTCAGGCATAAGGAAAGTTTCGCTCAAGCTGACAGGAATGCGCGATCGCCACTGCCCCAACGCCTCTTCCACAAAGCTTGCAGGCAGTTCTTCAGTCCCAACTTCCAACAGAAACGTGACCATACGCACCAGTAATTACATCTAGAGGGTTGAAGAGCGATTGCCGCAGGCACAGTAAGACGCTCAGCCTCATTAGTTTACTGGCACATTAATGCTACTGAAAACCCATACGGCAGTGAACTCGGCGATTGTTTCAAACCCGTACAAACCCTGAGTCACGCAATCGGCTCCATGGGCGCTCCGCATTTCCCTCATTGAGGCTACTCTCTGACAAAAGATAGAGTGGCAGCGCAGGTCAGTAAGGATACAGATTACAGCTCAGTTACTTCACTGACTCTTTACTGCGATCGGGTGTAAAAAACTACAGGTCATTCGCCATAACTAAGAGAGCAGTTTTAACAAATTCGCTTGACTGCGTCTGTTATTCCCTTATTCCTCTGTTAATGAAGCTTCAGTCATGAGTCATTCCCATTCAACCATTCCCTTCGTCGATTTTAGTCATCAACATCAGCCCATTCAGGCTCAGCTAGAGCAGGCTATGCAAAATGTTCTTCAGCGAGGCGACTACGTCTTAGGGCAGGCGCTTCTAGAATTTGAGCAGACCTTTGCTCAAGCCTGTGAAGCTTCTTACGGAGTAGGTGTTGCATCGGGAACAGACGCTATTGCCCTGGGTTTGCAAGCCTGTGGCGTCGGTCTGGGCGATGAGGTGATTTTACCAGCTAACACCTTTGTGGCGACGCTGATTGGAGTGATGCGATCGGGCGCAACGCCTATTTTTGTAGACTGTGATCCCCACACCGCGCTCATTGACTTGACGGCTGCCGAAAAAGCCATCACAGTACGCACTCGTGCTCTAATTCCAGTGCATTTGTATGGTCAGATGGTTTCTCCCCATCGCCTGTTAGATTTAGCCAGCACTTACGACCTGCTGATTTTTGAGGACGCAGCACAGGCGCACCTAGCAGAGCGAGAAGGCTATCGGGCAGGCTCGGTGGGCATTGCAGCCGCCTTTAGCTTCTATCCCAGCAAGAATCTGGGGGCATTTGGCGATGGCGGGATGCTGGTGACGCAAGAAGAAATTGTGGCGCAAACAATGCGATCGCTGCGCAACTATGGGGCAACCCGCAAGTATTTTCACACGGACTATGGCACCAACAGCCGTTTGGACACCCTACAGGCAGCGGTTTTGAACACAAAGCTGCCGCATTTGCCGAGCTGGAATGCCGATCGCCAGCGCATTGCTCAGCTGTACGATACCCTGCTTGCGCCCTTGGTCAACTATGGCATTATTCCTATTGCCAATCACAGTGCTGAGGGTCACGTTTATCATCTTTACGTGATCCGAGTGCTAGAAGACTGTGCGATCGATCGCACTACTCTGCAAACTGGACTAGCCCATCTGGGGATTCAAACTGGCATTCACTACCCTATTCCTTGCCATCTTCAGCCCGCATTTCAGCACTTAGGATATGCTGCAACAGATTTTCACCATGCCGAAATGCTCAGCCAGGAGATTTTATCGCTGCCTATGTATCCAGGGCTGGAGGAAAGCGACGTGAGACAGGTTGTCTCTGCGATTGAGAGCTTGGTGGGTTTTACAGGACAGGGGTGTCTTCACTCAACCCAATCTCCTTCTTCCCTCATGGTGGGGTAACGCATCTGTTACATAACGTATCTGCGTAGAACGCACCTGTGTAGATTGAGTATAGATTTTGATACAAAATGAGAGCGGTATAGAGGTTAAGAGCCACACTCAGCCGCTTTCCCATTTCTCTTTTTTAAGAACATTTAAATTCGGCTTCGCCATTCAGCATAAATTATGTACTTTTGATATCAAGCTTTGAATGCACGCTACATTAGGGCTGTAGAGCTTAGATGCTTTGCAAGAGACGTAAACGCGCTGCCATCAGGGTTTATGTTTCCTATACAGGGGTTGCCTGAGCTGCAAAATAGAGAGACAGTTGCCTGAGAATTTGTTAACATGTGCAAATATTACAGTTCGTAAAGTCATTTAAGAATGCTCATTATTATATTTCTCGTCATAGGTCTGATTGCGTGGGCACTGCATCTGATGCAGGAAGCAATTCAGCGCCGCGAATTTTCCTTGATGCTTGCTGGTTTCTTGGTGTCTTCAACGGCAGCAGCCATGATGGCAGTCTATTTTCTAGTGAGTCATTATGTGGGATACATGTCTGAAATGACTGAGCGTGCCTATATTTCGAGTCAGCCCTATGAGCCGATCGAGTGGGCGACTTTTAGTGAGTCCTTGGGCAAAGGTGCTACAGATATGCCGCCTGCTTCTTTTGAAAGGTAGAGGCTGATTCGCGCATCTCTGCGAACACTGCGTAGAAGTTAGATAAGAGTCTGCGACCGGAATCTATTTTTGCAATGCGATCGCCACACTTCAGATCGCAATGTGGAGAGTCTGTCACAAAGCTTTGGCATTAGCTATCAAACTGGGCAAACGAGAATCTGAAACTGATCCGGGGAAGCACTACTCGCGGCTGAATTTTGGGATGGCGATATCAGGTTAAAGCTCATCAGTTTTACCAAATTCTCCCGTAAAGTATGGCAACCGCCAAGGCGTTTAGGATGGGGAAATTATGTTGGGGGGCGAAGCGCTCTACCATAATTTCTTAAGCAAACTGGCGACAGCTGTATTTGAAAACAATAAAGCAGCTGCAAAATCTAGTGCAAAATTTTGCAACAGATGATGCCAACTTAGAGTCATGTGTTAGAAATACTCTCGTGCAAAGTTATTGCGATCGCCGTTTAGGCTGCAAATATGAGTTTTAGTGCTGACCTAAATTCAACCATGACCGTGAAAAAACTCTGCTGAAACTCTAGCTTTAGGGCAGCCGTTCATGTAGACTCTGCCTGACTGTACATTTTGTCCTGCAACCCGGATTACCGATGCCCCCACAGCTTTACCATCTAGCTGCCTTCGCCATATCCACTGCTGTTGTGCTGCTGACCACACCGCTTGTTAAAAAGATTGGATTAAAAAGCGGTTACTTCGACCCACCTGGCGGTCGAAAAGTGCATCAGCATCCAATGGTGCGCCTAGGTGGTGTGTCAATTTTCTTGGGAACGCTAATTGCGCTACTGCTAGTTTGGTGGCTGGGCGGATTTTCTGATTTATCCCCCGATCGAGAAAGCGAGATCTGGGGCGTTACCCTAGGCGGATTGGGCTTCTTCTTGATTGGGCTAGCAGATGATTTGTTCTCGCTCTCCCCATTTCTCAGGCTCTTGCTTCAAACTGCGGTAGCCTATTGTGCCTGGTCTGTGGGCGTACAGATTGAGTTTCTAAGTATTCCTTTCCTGGGCTTGACAGAACTACCCATCTGGATCAACCTGCCTATCACTATAATTTGGCTGGTGGGCATGGCAAACGCTATTAATTGGATTGATGGGTTAGATGGGCTGGCGGCAGGTGTGTCGGGCATTGCTGCCGTAGTTATGCTGATTGTCTGTCTGTTTATGAATCAGCCTGCTGCTCTGATTGCAGCCGCTTTGGCAGGAGGCGCGCTTGGGTTTCTCCGCTACAACTTCAATCCGGCACAAATTTTTATGGGGGATGGGGGAGCCTACTTTATGGGCTTCACGCTGGCTGGCGTCGGCGTAATTGGTTTGGTCAAAGGTTTAACCACCGTTGCGGTTTTGTTGCCCTATCTGATTTTGGCAGTCCCTATTCTGGATATGTCAGCGGTGATCATTGAACGGCTGCGTCATGGAAATTCGCCCTTCAAGGCAGATAAGCGCCATTTGCACCATCGTCTGCTCAAGGCGGGCGTCCCCCATCGATTCACGGTCTTGTTTATCTATGCGCTGACGCTGTGGGTAGGCAGCCTAGCTCTGGCGTTCTCAGGGGTGCCTAGCGGCATTGTCTATGCGATCGCTGCCACAGCTCTGCTGAGCTACACAGGATGGCGAGTTAGAAAACACGCAAGGCAGTGAGTGAACCACATGAGTGAAGTGGATCAGAATGAAACCAGCCAGAGCGCCGAAATTATTTCAGTAGGCACAGAGCTATTGCTCGGCGAAATTTTGAATAGCAATGCCCAGTTTTTAGCCCAAGAGCTGGCTGATCTGGGTATTTCTCATTACTACCAAACGGTGGTGGGCGATAACGTACTGCGACTTCAAAAAGCGATCGCCATTGCCTGCGAGCGATCGTCTCTGCTGATTTTTACCGGGGGGCTAGGCCCAACGCCAGACGACTTAACAACCGCAACCCTTGCCGATTTCTTCGGAGCAACCTTGGTGGAGCGTCCAGAAGTTCTGCAAGACATTGCCGAAAAGCTGACTCGACGGGGGCGATCGATGGCTCTCAGCAACCGGAAGCAGGCATTGCTGCCGGAAGGCGCTGCCATTCTACCTAACCCGACCGGAACGGCTCCCGGTGTAATTTGGCAACCTCGGACTGGAGTGACTATCCTCACCTTTCCAGGTGTGCCCAGCGAAATGAAGGCAATGTGGCGACAAACTGCTGTACCTTACCTCCGTCGCCAAGGATGGAGTCAGGGGGCAATCTACAGCCGCACTCTGCGATTTTGGGGCATCGGTGAATCGACTCTGGCAGAGAAGGCATCTGCCCAAATTCAGCTCAAGAACCCCACTGTGGCTCCCTATGCCGGGAGGGGTGAAGTCCGACTCCGCATTTCTACCAAAGCCGCAACCGAGAGCGAAGCGCTCCAGCTGATTGCTCCGGTAGAGCAGCAGTTGCGAGACATCGGCGGTCTAGATTGCTACGGCACAGATGATGACACTTTGGCGGCAGTGGTGGGCGATCGCCTCAAAAATTCTCAGCAAACTGTTTCGGTCGCAGAATCCTGCACGGGCGGAGGGCTGGGCAGCCTTTTGACGGCAATTCCAGGCAGCTCGGCATACTTCTGGGGCGGCATTATTTCCTACGATAATCGGGTGAAGGTTAATCTACTGGGCGTGGATGCCAACGTTTTGGCACAACAAGGAGCTGTGAGCGCTGAGGTTGCCTGTCAGATGGCGGTGGGAGTACGCGATCGTCTAGGCACCACCTGGGGTTTGAGCATTACGGGTATTGCTGGGCCAGATGGCGGCACAGACACGAAGCCCGTAGGGCTGGTATACATTGGGTTAGCAAGTCCTGACTCTGTAGAGAGTTTTCAGTATCAATTTGGGACATTCCGAGGACGAGAGACAGTGCGGGAATTGAGTGCTTACACTGCTCTAGATCTGCTGCGACGGAAGCTCATTCTTGCTACTGCCACCCCGTAGCGGCTGTGCTAATGACTGTTTTGAGATCGGGCGTGATTTCCAGCACGTAGCCGAAGGGCGAACTGCCAGACGTAACCTGAGTCATGGCGGTGCCATCGGGTCGGCGAGGAGCATAGTAAGACTGGGCGTTGATGACCAGATTTCCGGCGGCATTGACTGCTAAGTTGGCGATCGCCAGACTGTTAGTCTTGCCGCTGCTCAGAATAGCCGATAGATAAACCGCCTCCGTCATTTCTCCAGTCGCAGAATTCAGTTTTGCCAATACTGCCACCTTTGCGCCGCCGCCAGAACCATAGCTCCTCAGCCAGGATTGGGTAGCCCTGCCGCTGACCCGTCGAAAATCTTGATCGGGTGTGCCCTGAGTGCCATCGACGCTGAACACGCCGTAGAGGCTGCTACCGCTCCAAAATAAGCCGTAGCCGCGACCGTCCGTGCCTGTCACTTCATAACTCGTCTGCGTCCAGCGATTTGTGGGATTGCTGCTGTCAAAACTAATGACGATGGGGTCTTGATTATTGCTAGAAACTTGCTGGGTGCCAATGTAAATGGTTTGGGTGCCTAGCTTGAGGCGGGCAGCTCCCGTAGCCGCGATCGCCCCTTCGCTGTCGCTGGGCGAAAACTTTGCGGTGCCAGAATTAACGGCAGCGATCGCTGGAATCGTATTGCTTCCTGGAATTGCATTGTTTCCTGAAATTGAAGCACCAGCGATCGTCCCAAAATCAGTGGCATCGATCTGGCGACTCTTCACGCCTCTGAGAATAACCAGGTACTCGCCTGTGGACTTGTTCTGAATCAGAACATCCTTTCTCTGATCGCCTTTGCCTTGACGAATCCGCAGATCTGCAAACTTCACGCCTGTGAGGTGTAGAGTATCCTGTCTATCGGTGAAGTCGCCGACTAGAGTGGCTTGGGCGATCGCCCTTGACCCCCATTTTGGACTCAAGACAAAGACATCGTTGCCACCCTCGCCCCACAGCAAATTTTTGCCGCTGCCGCCCGTGAGCAGATCGTTACCATTGCCGCCTCGTAAGGTGTCGTTGCCGCGATCGCCATATAGCCGATCGGCTCCAGCCAGACCCAGCAGCTTGTCATTGCCATCGCCGCCCCGCAGCACGTCATTCTCGGCGGTGCCTCGCAGAATATTGTTTTCGCGATCGCCCGATCGCTCGACAGCTCTTGCCAAACTGCCCTGACCTGATGGGAATCCTCCCAGAGACAGGAAGGAATGAGAGGGTGTTAAAGGGTTGACGGTCGTCTGGGGCGTCAGTGCATAGGCATGAGAAATCGAGGGTTCTGAAAAAACCATGACTCGCAGTTCCTTAATGATGAGGTTGAACAAGCTCTGGTGGTTGCACCCAAGATTACGTGCTCCCGTTGTAGCGAACCTGCCCAGCCCCGTCATCCGAGAATTTCCCGAAGCCTCCAGCCCCGAAGCCTCCAGCCCCGATAGCTTACTCCTGCTATCCCATGGTTTTGCCGCCAACCGGAATTAAAAAGCAACCGTGAATTCGCCATGTTTGATCACGTTGCTGCTGCATTAAATATACGGCTCTTACCAACTCGCCCTCAGCGCTCATCAGCATCACCTTTTGGGCGGGCAAACCCTGCACCATAGTCATGTCTTCAAACACCACCGATCGCGGACGGTAGACAGAAGGATACGCTGTTTTGACCATCGCCAAGAAAACTTCTGGCGTACCGAACTGCTCTTGAATGGAAGGACTCGCCAGCGAGAAAGATGCTTCGGCATCATTGTGCTGAAAGGCTTGAAGCTGTGACTCAATCAGGAAACGGATGGTGTTGCGATCGCTAGAAGTCAAGGACACAGGTAGATAGGGGTGAGGGTCAGTGGTGTTTTGCGTGCTAGATATCGAATAAGTCGCGATTTTCCCGCAGAAACTGAGGCGGAAGATCTGGCTTTTTCAGCGTTGTAGGTGGGCGATCGCTACTCCAACTCCACCAAGCTGTGCCGCAGGAACATTCATAAAATTCTTGCCATCTGCGCCGACGGTCTTCTGAGAAAACGGGCGATCGACGGTTGATCCAAACTTGCTCTGCCCCCGTAGATGACGTTCGGCAGCTTGGACAACAGAACTCGTGGGCATGGACAGCAGTCTGAGTCCAGTCAGGCGGGTTAGGAGCAAATGCATCCATGAAGCGCAGTGGGTGAGGGGTACTACCCACTATCCTACATTGATACTTTAGGAAACCTAGTGATTTTGTGAGGCGGGAAGCCCAAAGCACCTGGGCTTCCCGTTAGTTTATCAGCCCTTGCTAGGGTCTAAAGGAACTGATTAGCTGATGCGGGTAAAGTCAGTTCTAGTGAGACTATCCGCATCGGAATTACGCAATGTGGCTAACAGATCATTGCCTAAGCTAATCAAGACATTGCTTCCAGACTGTTCGATCGTCAACCTACCGAAAGTCAAGTTTCCAGAGAGTCCCAGTTTGTCTTGGCGTTCGGCAAAGTCTCTGATCAGGCTGTCGCCTCGACCTGTTTCCAACGCTGCCACATCTCTGCCTCTGCCCAAAGTCATGACATCAGAGCCAGCGCCGCCATAGAGAGTATCGTTGCCGTCACCTCCTAGCATTCTGTCGGCTCCGCTGCCGCCCTTCATCAAATCGTTGCCTGTGCCGCCGTCCATGCTGTCGTTGCCGACATTGCCGCTCATGTCATCATCGCCACTCAATCCGCGCAGTACGTCGTTGCCGCTAAAGCCGACCAGCACGTCATCGCCCAGATTCCCCCGGAGGCGATTGCTGCCGCTGGTGCCGTTGACTTGACGACCGCCGCTGAGGATGGCATCAGTCCGAATGCTGAGGTTTTGAATTCTGGTGTCTTGGGCAGCAGAAGTGTCCTGTTCACCAAAGGTTCTCACCTGACGCAAGTACTCAGCCAGGGCATCCTGTTCGGTGCCCGCCGCAGCAAAGGTAAACCCGCCAGCAGGCAGGGTGGTTGCGGAATCAATTCTGCCGTTGCGGTTCAGGTCGGTCGTGGTTTCGCCCGTTAGGTCAACCCGGTTTGCCAAAGCTGCATTTTCATTAACAAACCGGAAGAAGGGATAGCCGTCACCGCCAGCGGTGAGCGTAGTACCTGCCAAAAAGTTGAGCGTCACCATGCGGAAACTGCGGCTAGGATCGCCGACCACAGCCCCATTTTCCACCAGCACATCGATGATTTTGTCGTTGTCATTGACGATCGCCAGAGATCGAATTCTTTGTCCCGGCGTGGTGACGCTGCCATCGGTTGCCAACACCTGCGCCGTGCGAGTTGCATCGAAGCTGAACTTTAGCCCAGAAACTTGCGGGAAAGCGCCAGGAGTTGCACCTGCTCTCACCCCAGATACGCCGTTTTCTAGCAGCTCTTTGAGCTGAGACGCTGTCACGGTGATCAGCGAGAGGGCATTGTTAAACCGCAGCGAGTTCTCAATATCGAGCTGGGAGACATCGCCTGTAGTTTTGTTGGGAGCTAGCGGGTTGGGTTGGGGGGGAAGCCTTTCCACATCGCTGTTATCTGTCGCGCCGGAGGCAGCAGAAACTGCGCCAATGTTGTCGCGGATGCCGCCACCGTTTTTCAGAGAAATCACGACGGTGGGGTCAATTTGCCGCACGTAGGCTAAGTTGGCATCGGCTGTGAGGTTGCCCAGGTTGGTTTCTTCGGTGCGAACAGAATTGCGATCGCCATTCAAGAAAAACGTGGTTTTGCCCGTGATCAAGTTGTCTTTTTGCGAAATTACGCCCCGCAGACCGTCCGTGATGGCTACAACGTTGGGGTTAGACCGATCTCTAGGGTTGACATCGCTGCCATAGACGCGATCGACTCCTGCCCCATCGGTGGCAAAAGCGCCATTCAAGGTGGTATTGAGGCTGCTGGTGTCAACGATGCCGTTGTCATCAAACGACAGCACCAAGCGACCTACATACTTGTAGTTGCCCTCTGTGTTGACGACTAAAACGGGTTGTCCCGAAGCGGAGGTTCTAACCGTGGGATAATTGCCTCCAGTCGTGTCGCCCGATCGCAGCGTGTCGTTAGCGTCAGACAGCAGCGTATTCGATCCACCCGCAATCAGCACATCCACATCTTTGAGACGACGCGCCAGCTCATCGCGCTCGATCGCCAACTGCTGCATGTGGGCTACCAGGACAATTTTGTTGATTCCGGTGGCAGCCAATGCATCGACAGACTTTTGAATTTCAGCCGCTAGCGCATCATAGTCCGTGGGGTTGGAGGGCAGAATGCCGATTTGCCCCGAAGAGGTGATTTGTCGCAGGGTAGGCGTAGTCGCTCCGACAATGCCAATGCGTTGATCGTCGGCTGTGCCTGCTACGCCATCATTTCCGGTAACGGTGATGACCGTACTCTCCGCTAGCCGACCTCTGATAGAACTCGCTTCGGCGGTGGCTTGATTGGCGGCCAGATCGGTCGATCGCACATTCCCCAGCGTAATCTCCGGGCTAAAGTCTAAGTTGCTGCTGAGGTAAGGAAAATTGGAGCCAGGGCTACCGCTGCCCGATCGCAGCGCATCGCCGAACTGCCGTACACCTAAATCAAGATCGTGGTTGCCCACCGCCGAGGCTTGAATGCCCAGCTCGTTAAGGATAGCAACATCTCCTCGACCAATCAGCGGACTGGTTGAGGTTCCCAATCCTCCGATGCCGTTAAGCGCCGGATCACTGGATGCATACAGAAATGGGCCTGGAATGGAGTTATCTCCAGAAGAGAGGGTGATGGTGTTTGCCAGAACGGTCGAAGAAACGCCGTATTGTCCGGTGGTGCTGGTTCTGAAGTAGTTGATGACGGCAGAAAAGCCAACGGCATCCTCTACGGCTGCAATGCCGCCTTCAAAATCAGAGGCATGGAGAATCTGGAGAGTTGTGGGCATAAATTTGGGGTGCTTTTAGAGGAACTTGTCGAGTCAACTGTATTGATGCACGATCCTCAAAATTTCATACCTAGGTTAAGCCTTGCCCATTGCTGCGTTAAGCTTCATTAACCTCTGATTAATGAAGCCAAAAATTCAAGCCTTTTCTACTTTTGGGCATAGAAACTTCCCTTCCAGGCACAAAACAAACGGCAAATAAGCTACTAATCGGGAATACTGCCCGATCGAGTCGTGCCTATTGTTTCGATAGAATGAAAGGGAGCCTCTTTGCGAACTGTTCTCTAAATAACCTCTAAATAAGTGATTTTATTAGCGATTTCACTCATCGCTCCTACGCTCAAATCTTCGTCAATCCCTCGCCATCATCTTGATTCAAGCCGAAACTCTACAATTACTCGAATGGTCGCGCCTGTGTCGTCATCTAGCAACGTTTGCTGCTACAAAGTTGGGGGTCTTAGCCACCCAAAATCTGAGAATTCCCGATCGCGTTGAGGAAAGCCTAGAGCTATTGGCGCAAACCAAGGAAGTCTATCGTCTAGATAATGACGTACCCAACGGGCTGTCGTTTGAAGGGATTCACGACATTGGCGACTCTCTAGAAAGAGCCGGACTTCAGGGCATTTTGTCAGGAAGTGAGCTGCTAGAAATTGCCACCACATTAGCCGGAACCCGCCAGTTGCGCCGAGTAATTGACAGTCAGGAAGACTTACCTGTGCTGACGGCTCTCGTAGCTGAGCTGCGCACCTATCCTGAGCTAGAGCAAGAAATTCATCGCTGCATTGACGATCGCGGACAGGTGGAAAACCGCGCCAGCCCCAAGCTAGAGGACATTCGGAATAGCCTGCGTCAGGTGCGCGATCGGATTCAGCAAATGCTGCAAAACCTCTTGCAGCGACAGTCTCACGCCGTTCAGGAATCGCTGATTACCCAGCGCGGCGATCGATTTGTGATTCCGGTCAAAGCCACCCATAAAGACGCGATTCCGGGCGTGGTTCACGATACCTCTACTAGCGGTGCAACCCTCTATGTCGAGCCACATTCGGTTGTCAGTCATGGCAATCAGCTGCGGCAGCTGTTGCGTCAGGAGCAGGTTGAAGAAGAAACCGTGCGACGAAAGTTGACTGAGCAGGTCGCTGCCGTTAACGCTGATTTGGAGAGACTGCTGGCGATCGCCACCATTCTGGATTTGGCAACGGCTCGTGCCCGCTACTCCCTTTGGCTAGGGGCAAATCCTCCTCGATTTATTAACTTTTCTGCCAATGCTTTGAGTCAGGCGATCGACAGCGCCCAGCCCGAATCAATCACGCTGCGCCAACTTCGCCATCCTCTGCTGATCTGGCAACAGCAGCATGAGCAGGGTACGCCCGTGGTGCCGATCGATTTGGTGATTCAGCCCCACATTCGCGTGGTCGCCATCACGGGACCCAATACGGGCGGCAAAACCGTGACGCTGAAAACCTTGGCGCTGGCGGTGCTAATGGCAAAAGTGGGGCTGTTTGTTCCAGCGCGTGAACCTGTAGAGATTCCCTGGTTTGAGCAGATTTTGGCTGATATCGGCGATGAGCAGTCGCTTCAGCAGAGTCTTTCTACTTTTTCAGGGCATATTCGCCGCATTAGCCGCATTTTGGCGGCGATCGGGACAGCAGATACGGCACCAACAGCAGATACGGCACCAGAGAATGCGGCGGAAGATGAAGTTAATCTGGTATCTGACTCATCTGTGTCTCCCTCCATTGCTAATGCGTTGGTGCTTTTAGACGAAGTGGGGGCGGGTACTGATCCTTCTGAGGGCAGCGCTCTAGCAATCGCCCTCCTCCAGCATCTCGCCGATCGCGCAGCCCTGACGATCGCCACGACGCACTTTGGAGAGCTAAAAGCGCTGAAATATCAGGACGATCGGTTTGAAAATGCCTCCGTCGAGTTTAATGACGTAACGTTGTCCCCTACCTATCGGTTGCTATGGGGCATTCCCGGTCGATCAAATGCGCTGGCGATCGCACGACGGCTAGGTCTAGATGAAATGGTTGTAGAGCAGGCACAGGGCTACGTGGGTGGCTCTTCGCAAGAGGTCAATCAGGTGATTGCGGGTCTGGAGGCGCAGCGCCGTACCCAGGAGGAAAAGGCTAAAGCGGCTGAAAATCTCGTGAAACAAACGGAACGGCTCTACCGCGAGGTGTCCCGTAAGGCGGATATGCTGCGCGATCGAGAGCGGGAGCTACAGCAGCAGCAGGATCAGGCAGTCCAGCAGGCGATCGCCCAGGCAAAATCTGAAATTGCTCAGGTGATTCGGCGGCTTCAGCAGGGGGCAACGGCTCAGGATGCGCAGCAGGCGACCGAGGCGCTAAACCAGATTGCTGAGCGGATGCCGCGCCAGGAATTGCCGAAGCCGAAGCCCGGTTTTATGCCAAAGGTAGGCGATCGCGTCCGAATTCCTCGCTTGGGACAAACGGCAGAGGTGCTGACCAATCCTGGGGCTGACGGTGAGCTAACGGTGCGGTTTGGCCTGATGAAAATGACGGTAGCACTGGCAGATGTGGAGTCTTTGCAGGGTGAAAAAGTTGAAGTGCCTCCGAAGCCGAAGCCGATCGAACCGCCGCCAAAGCCCGTGGAACCGCCGCCGCTGATTCGCACCTCGCGCAACACGATCGATATCCGGGGCAGCCGCATTGCCGATGCTGAAGTGGTGTTAGAGCAGGCGATCGCCAAAGCTGATCCGGGCGGACTGTGGATCATTCATGGGCATGGCACGGGCAAACTGCGGCAGGGCGTACAGGAATTTCTCAAGCGTCATCCGCAGGTGGCAAAATATGAACTTGCCGGACAGGCTGATGGTGGCAGTGGGGTCACGATCGCTTACATTCAGTAGTGACACCGTGAGTGATGCTGTGCGTCTTCTGATATTTTGCTTAGGTTTCTGATTCATTCACTTTTGTGCCTGTGTCTCCTGATTGGGCTATGTCCTCAACCAGCCTGGGCGGCTACCGTACCAGAGCGATCGCCTCTCACTCTGGAGCTTCTGCAAAGTCGGCTCAAGTCTCCTATCCAAAATGACGGCGTGCGCACCATTGACCTCAGCCGCATGGTGATTGACTTGCGCCCAGAAGAATTTCGCGATCAGTTTTATCGCCTGCTGCAAGGGCAAATTCAGCGATCGAATGCGCCTCTGGGACTGGATTTGAGCTACTCCCTGGTGCAAGGAGAATTTAAGGTGAGTTCGCTGGGTCTACGAACGCCACTCTACGGTCAGGCTTTACCCATCTTTAGCGAAGCCCAACAGGCACAGCTCGCCCGCGATCGGCTACGGCTCTCTCAGCTTAGCCAGCTCTCGCGATCGCTATTGGTGACTCAGCCTGCTGCTCTGCAAATCACCGTTTTGCGCGCCCCCCTGACCCTGATCCAGACCCGTTTTGAAGGCTTCGTGAACTTTACGAACACTTTCTTTTTGGGGCGAGTTGAGGCTCAAGGCACCGTCTTCAGTCAGGGTAGCGACTGGACAGAAGCTCGGTTTAGTCAAACCGCCAGCTTTAGCAGCGCCATTTTTCAGCAGGACACTAAGTTTCGCAGCGTTATATTTTTCGATCGCGCCAAGTTTAATCAGGCGCAGTTTCAGGGCAGTACAAACTTCCAGAGCAGCGAATTTTACGCCAACGCCAGCTTTCATCAGGCAACTTTTCAACAGGCAGCCAATCTGACCCGTATCCAGTGTCGCGACAAAGCCGATTTTGCCCAGACGCGCTGGCAGATGGCGGTGCTGTTCGATCGCAGTAAATTTGCCCAGGCTGTATTTCTCACAGAAGCCGTATTTGAGAAGCAGGTCAGCTTTCGGCAGGTGCAGTTTAATCAGCCCGTTAACCTGCGGGGAGCCAGCATTCTTAACCAAGCAGACTTTTCTGATGCTGGATTTGCCTCTACCGCCTATCTCAACTTCTCTAACCTGCAATTTGACCCAAAGCAAGCCACAATATTAGGCAATCCAGGGCAAATTGGCAGCGTGATTTCCGTGCCTTCTCTGCAAGGCAACGAGGCGCTGCTGAGGAGGCTAGTGCAAAATTTCCGGCAGCTTCAGCAAGTTTCGGATGCCAACCGTATTGAATACACAATCGAAAAATTGCGGCTGCAACGTCTCCAGCAGCGGATTCTGGGCACAGATCTCAATACCGCTACCCGTAGCCAACTTCAGCAGGTTGGGTTTTCTGTGGCGCAAGCTGAGGCGATCGCTCAAGCCCGCACTCAGCAGTTTTTCCGCAGCACCAATGACATTATGCGTGTCGAGGGCATCGACCTAGCAGCCTATGTGAAGGTGCGCGATCGCATTGTCACCCGCGAACCGCTTTCAGGCGGATGGCTATTGGATGCCGCTCACTGGCTAGGATTGAATCTACTGCTGCTCCTCACCCACTACGGCACAAACTTCTGGCTCGTCTTTGGCACAGGATTGGTGGCGATCGCCCATTTCGGCATTGTGTTTTGGGGAGTCGATCGCTTTCGTCGTCTTTATCCTAAGCCTGTGGTACCTACGGCGATCGAGACTCTTTGGGCAGCAGGAGGCTTTAGCCTAATCTCGCTGGTGGGACTCATTGCCATCTTTCGGAGCGGTGAACATCCCGGCTTTACTCTGGCTTGTCTGGAGCTGGTGATCACTCCCATTCCCATTGTTCTGACTGGGCTAATCTACGGACGCGGGCGCTTCCATGACCTGATGACGGTCAGCTACTTTGTTGAAGATGCAAGCCTGCGTCAGTTGCGCTTCATGATTGGCAGATTGCCCAATATTCCGGCCTATCCTCAGTTTCGTGAGCGTTATTCTGCGATCGTCTGGGATCGGCGCTGGAGCTGGCTTAACTATTTTGACTTCAGCCTCAATAACTTGTTTCGGTTAGGCTTCAACGATATCCGTCTACGCGATCAGCATATTCCTGGATTGATCACCGCTTTGGTTTGGTATCAGTGGACGATCGGTCTACTCTACTTTGCGCTCTTGCTCTGGACGCTGTCTCGCACGATTCCAGGGCTAAACTTGCTAATTTACTTCAAATAGCGGGATGTGCAACTTGACCTTTAGAACCCTTGGTTTACCATGAGCAGGTATCTTTCCCGCCCGATCTGGACGGTTGAAACGCCCGCCCCACAAGGGTATCGTCCAAAACACTCATTCAAAATTTGAGAATTAAATTTACGATCGCTTTACAATGATCCTAATGTGGATATCAAAGAACTTGAAGAGCAGCCCCAGAACCTGCTGACTCAAATGAGAGAGCTAAACGAGATAGAGAAGGTCAATAAGTGCTTAACTTTAACTCGCCAATCGGGAATGACAATTTAGGTAATTAAAAGCACAGGATTTTCTCAAAGGCAACCAAGTATCGATGGTAAAAATTGCATTGCTAATTGGGGTTAGCGAATATGAACCAGGGTTAGACACACTGCCGTCAGCAATTAACGACGTGACAGCAATGCAGCAAGTATTGGTAAACCCAGAAATGGGCGATTTTGCTGATGTGGCTGTAACTGTGCTGCAAAATCCTTCTCGGCAAGCCATGGAAGATGCCATCTATACCCTGTTCGTCAATCGTCAAAAAGATGATCTGGTATTGCTCTATTTCTCTGGTCATGGCGTAGTGGATGATAGTGGCGAGTTTTACTTCACTAGCCGCTTTACCCGTAGAGAGCAGGGACGGTTGGTTCCCACGACTGCCGTTGCCGCTCGATCGGTGCGGGATTGGATGGAGCAAAGTCGCTCTCAGCATAAGGTAATCATTCTTGACAGTTGTTTCAGCGGTGCGTTTGCTAAAGGCGTGAAAGCAAAAGATAGTGGCAGCGTCAATCCAGAGCAATTTTTGGGCGGCAAAGGCACAGCCATTCTTACTGCTTCTACCTCAACTCAATATGCCTTAACTCAGGAAGGCTTTGAACTGTCAGTTTACACGCACTATTTAGTAGAAGGCATTCGGACTGGCGGAGCCGATCAAGACGATGACGGGTTTATTGCAGTAGAAGAACTCCATACTTATGCCAGCAGCAAGGTGAAAGAAGCTGCTCCAGCGATGACTCCAGAATTCTATCCAGTGAAGGAAGGCTACAAGATTCTGCTGGCAAAATCTCCGAAGGATGACCCGCAGCTAAAATATCGCAAACAGGTTGAGCAACGAGCCTATCAAGGAAGGTTTTCGATTCCCGCACGTCGTCTGCTCAACTCGTTTCGGCTCCAGTTGGGTTTGACAGCAGAGGCTGCTGAGGCAATCGAAGTCGAAGTGTTGCAACCCTATCGGGAATATCAGCGTAAGCTACAGGAATATGAACAGACGCTGATTGAAGCATTACAAGCAGAAACCCCTTTGAGTCAGCGCACTCTCAATGATCTAAAGGATTACCAGCAACACTTGGCACTGGAAGACGCAGACATTCAACCAATTCACGAACAAGTGACTGGTTCATCTTTAGTACAGCCAATTGTGACTCCAGAAACCTATAGCCCAATCCAACCATCGGCTTCGGAAAAGCCATCTTCGAATCAGCAAGCCGGTAAGGTTAAATTAATTACTTTTGAGCGCTTTACAGAGAAAGGTATTAAGGTGATTGCGTTAGCGCAAGAAGAAGCACGCCGCTTAGGACATAATTACGTGGGTCCTGAGCAGATTCTCTTAGGTCTTATAGGAGAGGGCACAGGTGTTGCTGCAAAAGTACTTAAATCAGAAAGTGTCACTCTCAAAAATGCTCGTATTGTGGTTGAGAAGATTATTGGGCGAGGTTCTGGTTTTGTCGCAGTGGAAATTCCATTTACACCGAGAGCAAAAAAAATATTGGAGCTATCTGTGGCAGAAGCTCGCCAGCTTGGGCGCAACTATATTGGCACTGAGCATTTACTCTTAGGGATTCTAGAGGAAGATGAGGGAGTTGCAGCACGAGCTTTAGAGAACTTAGGAGTTGATAGAGAGCGATTGAGGAACAAAGTGCTACAGCAAATTAGTTAGGGTTAAAGAATCCGGTTTGTGAGTCCACGCGATCGCACTTGCAACTCTCACAGAAACAACCGTGATACAACAAGGAATAATTGTAGATTTTAGATTCAAGGCTGATGACAGCTTCGGGGTTGTCTATGAAAACACCAGAAACACTGAAAATTGAAGCTATTCTTCATGAGCAGCGCGATCGCGTTCTAGAACTTGCTTGGAAACATGGTGCAAGAAACGTGCGGATCTTCGGCTCCGTTGTTCGGGGAGAAGCCCAGCCCAACAGTGATATTGATTTATTGGTAGATTTAGGTGAACCATTAAGTCCTTGGTTTCCAGTCGGTCTCATTCACGAGTTAGAAGCATTACTAGAGCATAAAGTGGATGTAGTGACCGAAAAATCTTTGCACTATTTCATCCGTGATCGCATTCTAAATGAAGCGCGATCGCTATGAAAGATAACCATGTTTATCTAATCCATATCAGAGACTCTATTCATCGCATCGAAACTTACACAGTTGAAGGGAAAACAGCCTTTTTTGCCGATCTAAAAACTCAGGATGCAGTGATCCGAAATCTGCAAACGCTGTGTGAGTCAACCCAACGACTGCCAGATAATTGGAAAGCACTGTGTCCCAACATTGACTGGAGAACAATCGGCGATTTTCGCAATATCCTAGCCCACCAATATTTAGACATCGACCTTGATATCGTCTGGAATGTAGTAGAAAACTATCTGCCAGATTTAAATCAGGCAGTAGAAGCAATTTCCCAGCAGGTTTAGACTGCTTGATAGAAGCAAGATCTTAATTTGCGATTGCACCAGAGCCAATCATGGAGGGGAGATTAGGCTGGTGGTCAAACATACCCGACTAAAAAAGTCGGGTATGTTTGACCCTGTTTTGTGACTCATGCTACTATCCTTCATATCAAGGCGTAATTCATTAGCTTGAATCAAGACATGCTTGAATCAAGAGCTGCTGAATCAGTGCCATCAGTTCTGTCAAGCGTGCGTTAAATAAAGGATTAAGTTCAAATGACTCAGGCGATCGAAACCACCCGTTCTGCTGCTGCCACCTTCACTGGACTCAAGTGCAAAGAATGTGGAACCGAGTATGAAGCTAAGGCAATTCACGTTTGCGAAGAGTGTTTTGGCCCGCTAGAAGTGGCTTATGACTATGCTCAGCTCCGCCGCACCGTTACCCGCGAGAGCATTCAAGCTGGGCCTAACTCCATTTGGCGCTATCGGTCTTTCTTGCCCGTCGAGTCTGAGCATCCGATCGATGTGGGCACAGGTATGACTCCTCTGCTGCAAGCCAATCGCCTCGCTCGTCGCCTGGGCATCAAGCGCCTGTTCATCAAAAACGACGCGGTCAATATGCCGACCCTCAGCTTCAAGGATCGGGTGGTGTCCGTAGCCCTGACTCGCGCCCGTGAGCTAGGTTTCACAACGGTTTCTTGCGCTAGCACCGGAAATTTAGCCAACTCGACAGCGGCGATCGCTGCCCATGCCGGACTGGAATGCTATGTGTTCATTCCTTCTGATCTAGAAGCCGGAAAGGTGATGGGAACGCTGATCTACAGCCCCACGGTGATGGCGGTTCACGGCAACTATGATCAGGTCAACCGCCTCTGCTCTGAAGTTGCAAATACCCATGGCTGGGGCTTCGTCAATATCAATCTCCGCCCCTATTATTCTGAAGGTTCCAAGACTTTGGGCTATGAAGTTGCTGAGCAGTTGGGCTGGCAGTTGCCCGATCACATCGTGGCTCCGTTGGCATCCGGCTCTTTATTCACCAAGATTTACAAGGGCTTCCAGGAATTCGTCAAAGTGGGTCTAGTGGACGACAAGCCCGTGCGCTTCAGCGGTGCCCAGGCCGAAGGCTGTTCGCCGATCGCCCAAGCATTTGCAGAAGGTCGAGACTTCATCACGCCTGTCAAACCCAGCACGATCGCTAAATCGATTGCGATCGGTAACCCTGCGGACGGCGTGTACGCCCTGGAGCTTGCCCGCAAGACCAACGGCAACATTGAGTCAGTTACCGATCAGGAGATCATTGACGGCATCAAGCTGTTGGCCGAAACCGAAGGCATCTTTACCGAAACAGCGGGTGGAACGACGATCGCTGTCCTCAAAAAGCTGGTAGAAGCAGGTAAAATCAACCCTGACGAAACTACGGTGGCCTATATCACGGGCAACGGACTGAAAACCCAAGAGGCAGTCCAGGGCTACGTGGGCGAACCCTTCACCATCGAACCCAAGCTGGACAGCTTTGAGCGGGCGCTAGAAAGATCCCGGACGCTCGATCGCCTGGAATGGCAGCAGGTTTCAGTCTAGATCGGCTCTGTTCGGTTTACTTTTAGAGTTGGCGATCGCCAACTGATCCCTTTACCTTTCTTTTTGCCTATCTTTCTCCTATGGCTGTCAAAGTTCTCATTCCAACTCCTCTGCAAAAATTTACCCGCGATCAGGCGGCGATCGAGTGTAACGGCGGCAATATTTCAGAATTGCTGGATTCCCTCGAACAGGGATTTCCAGGCATCAAAGCCCGACTCTGTGACGATCAGGGCGAACTGCGCCGCTTTATCAATTTCTACGTCAACAGCGAAGATATTCGGTTCCTAGAGGGCAAAAATACGGCGCTGAATGAAGGTGATGAAGTGAGCATTGTGCCTGCTGTTGCCGGAGGCTGAGCCGTTCTCTTGTGTGGATCGTGGCGTAACTCCGCCGCGCCACGATTCACGCTTGGGCGCGGTTAGCCGCTACCATAAGGTTGTGTCAAAATCCCATACACCGCAAGTAGGCTAAGCGATGTCAGACGAAACTACGCCCCAAACTCCTGCAACCGAGCCTGAAGAAAAGCCTGCCAAGGCTCCTGAAGCCCAAGCTGAAGGCGCTGAGAAATCTGCGAGAGCGCCCAAGGCATCCGATGGCGAGGGCGCACCTGCTAAACCGCCCAAGAAGGAGAAAGCTCCGGCCTTAGAAGACAAACCCTTTGCGGAATTTATTCAGCAAGACTATCTGCCTGGACTGAAGCTAATGCTATCCAAGTTAGGCATTCAAGACTTGGAGCTTAAATTCGAGAAGCAAAAGCTGCCGATCGCTGGAATGGATGAACCCTACTGGCAAACGATCGGTCGTTGGCAAGACGGTAAACGCCAGTTTCATATCATCTTTTCCAAAGAAGACATTCAGGCTCCAAAGTTTTTCTGCTATGCCGATAACGGCGCTCAGCCTAGCGTGCTGGAGTCGTTTATGATTGACGAGCGTAAGACAAGTCTCGATTTGCTGATGCTAAACACGGCGCAGCGGTTAAACGGTCAGAAGTGGCTGGTCAGGAATTAGCGATCGCTTCAATAATTTAACAGTGTGGTAAAGAGGGGTGCAGCAAAGCTGTATCCCTCTTTTTGATAGCAGATTGATAGAGGACATTTGACAGCTAGAGCAACTATATGAGCAAGCGGAAACTGCGATGGGTAAAAATTGGGCGATTGTAATTGGTGTTAACAATTATGAGTCTTTGCCTCGTTTGAAATATGCCAAACGAGACGCAGAACTCATGCGCGACTTTCTCATCAAGCAGGCAAAGTTCGATCGCGTCTACCTATTTTCAGATGATTCTCCAGATTACGAAGGCAACTCCACTAAGCCCACCCTGGTCAATTTACGGCGGGTGTTGCGGCAGCTATTCAACCAGCCCTGCTTGAGCCAAGGCGACAACTTTTGGTTCTTTTTTAGCGGACATGGTACGCGCTATCAAGATCAGGATTACCTGATGCCAATTGATGCTGATCCAGGTGATATTGGGCACACAGGAATTGCCACGCAGTACATTAGCGATCGCCTCAGCCGTTGTGGTGCCGATAATGTTGTGTTGGTTTTGGATGCCTGCCGCAATCAGGGAGGCAAAGCCTTACCCAGTATGGGCAGCTCTACCGCGCTGCTGGCTGGGCAAAAGGGCATTATTAGCCTGTTTTCATGCAGCCCTGGACAGCTATCCTACGAGGTAGATGCCCTGAAGCAAGGCGTGTTTACCCATGTCTTGCTCCAAGCTTTGGGAAATGTAGGTCGCTGTGCCACGGTTGAGCAATTGAATCAGTACATGAAAAGCCATGTGCCTAAGCTGCTGTATCACCATCACAAACATAGCGGTCAAACTTCCTATACGCGCGTTGAGCCAATCGAGCGAGCGCATTTAATTTTGATGCCGCAATATGCAAAACCCGACGATATTGAAGCGCTGAACCAGTCAGCCCTGCGTAGCGATGACTCGGCGTTAGCAGAGCAATTGCAGTCACGGGCGATCGCTGCTGCTGCGATCCTGAATCAAGCTCCATCTGCAAAGTCATTCTCGCGCCGCCGATTGATCAGACTTATGGGTTTTGCCGCGTCAGGCATAGGTCTGGGAACGGTAACTGCGGTATTCAATCGCCCTAGCCCGTCCTCCACTCCGAACGACACCCCCTCTGGTGGTGCGACTCCTCAGCCCGATCGCTCATCGGCGGCATCTGCGACCTTTTCACCCTTTAGCTTTAAGGTTGTTACAGTCGATGCTCAAGGTCAAATTAGCGAACCGCAGCAGCAGCAAGCCCAACACTTTGTCCAAGACTTGGGTGGCGTTGCCTTAGAAATGGTGGTGATTCCAGGCGGCAAATTTGAGATGGGCTCGACCGCATCGGCAGCGACAAGTCCCGTTCACGCTGTCGAGGTGCCCACCTTTGCGATGGGCAAGTATGCCGTGACTCAGGCTCAGTGGCAGGCGATCGCCCGTCTCAACGCTGTTGGGCGAACCCTTGAAGAAAATCCCTCTAAGTTCAAAGGCGGCAACCGACCTGTAGAGCAAATTTCATGGCTAGAGGCAGATGAATTCTGTAAGAGGTTGTCTCATTACATTGGGCAAAACAGTAGGCGAACCTATCGTTTGCCCAGTGAAGCTGAATGGGAATATGCCTGTCGCGCAGGAACCATCACCTCATTTCACTTTGGCGAAACTTTAACCCCTCAGTTAGCAAATTATGGCATGAATCGCCTGGAAACTACTCCAGTCGGATCTTTTGGCGTTGCTAATGCCTTTGGACTTTACGATATGCATGGCAACGTTTGGGAATATTGTGCCGATTACTGGTTCGATAACTACAGTAATGCTCTCTCAAATGGTGACGCTCGATTAGATAAACCTGATCCCAGGCGTATTATCCGGGGTGGTTCCTGGCTTAATAATATGAATCGCTGCCAATCTACTTATCGAGATAGCTATGGTGAAAATCTAAAGGATTGGTCTTTCAACTTATGGGGTGGCTCAACGGTTGGGATACGAGTTGTTTGTGCATTGGGCTAAAGAGACACAAAAAAGCGATCGCCTCTCAATGAGAAGCGATCGCCCTTTAGCTAATCTTCTTTAACTAAAACAGACTAGCCAGTTCGAGCTTAGTAATCGTAATCGCCACCGCCCATGCCAGCGCCGCCGCCAGCGGGAGCGCCATCCTTGGGTTCGGGCTTGTCAACCACGATGCACTCGGTGGTCAGCACCATTCCGGCGATCGAAGCTGCGTTTTGCAGTGCCGAACGGGTGACTTTAGCTGGGTCAACGATACCTGCTTCAAACATGTCAACGAACTCATCGGTGGCTGCGTTGTAGCCGACGTTGAAGTCCTTTTCCTTGACACGCTCGGCAATCACTGCACCGTTCTGACCTGCGTTTTCAGCAATCCGCTTCAGGGGAGCCGAAAGGGCACGGGCTACGATCAGAGCACCGATTAGCTCCTCATTGCTGAGGGTATCTTTTGCCCATGTCTCTAGGTTAGGAGACAAGTGAGCCAGAGTAGTACCACCACCGGGAACGATGCCTTCTTCAACAGCAGCCTTGGTGGCGTTGATGGCATCTTCTAGGCGCAGCTTGCGATCCTTCATCTCGGTTTCGGTAGCAGCACCGACCTTGACGACAGCAACACCACCAGAAAGCTTAGCCAAACGCTCTTGCAGCTTTTCCTTGTCGTAGGAAGACTCGGTTTCATCCATCTGACGGCGGATCTGCTCACAGCGGGCTTTAACAGCTGCTTCGTTGCCTTCAGCGACGATCGTTGTGGTGTCTTTGGTAATGGTGAGGCGACGGGCGCGACCCAGCATTTCCAGCTTGACGTTGTCTAGCTTCAGACCTGCATCTTCGGTGATCACCTGACCGCCTGTGAGAACGGCAATGTCTTCCAGCATAGCTTTACGACGATCGCCAAAGCCAGGAGCCTTGACAGCCGCTACGTTCAGCACACCACGCAGACGGTTGACCACCAGAGTTGCCAGAGCCTCTTTCTCAATGTCTTCTGCCAAAATCAGCAGGGGACGACCGGAACGAGCTACCTGCTCTAGTACGGGTACGAGATCCTGTACCAGGGTGATTTTCTTGTCGGTGAGCAGGATGTAAGGCTCATCTAGGATGGCTTCCATCCGCTCGGTGTCGGTAGCGAAGTAGGGTGAGATATAGCCTTTGTCAAAGCGCATCCCTTCCGTGACTTCCAGTTCAGTCACCATGGACTTACCTTCTTCGAGAGAGATGACACCCTCACGACCGACTTTCTCCATGGCTTCGGCAATCATGGCGCCGACTTCTTCGTCGTTGCCCGCAGAGATAGAGCCAACCTGCGCGATCGCCTTAGAATCTTCGACAGGACGAGCGTGCTTGGCGATTTCATCCACCAGGAAAGCCGTAGCTTTGTCTACGCCGCGCTTCAGGGAAATCGCGTTCGCACCTGCCGCTACGTTACGCAGACCTTCTTTGACGATCGCGTGAGCCAGCACCGTTGCAGTGGTGGTGCCATCTCCGGCTGCGTCATTGGTTTTGGAGGCAGCCTGACGGATCAGCGCTACGCCTGTGTTTTCGATGTGATCTTCTAACTCAATTTCTTTGGCGATCGTGACGCCATCGTTCACGATTTGAGGTGCGCCAAACTTCTTCTCAAGGACAACGTTGCGACCCTTTGGTCCTAAGGTGACTGCAACGGCTTCTGCCAAAATATCGATGCCTCTTTCCAGAGCACGACGAGCATTTTCGTTATAGATGATGCGCTTAGCCATAGGTTTTGGTGTTTGTTGATGGGTGGTTTTGAGTCTTTAGTAAACGAGTCAAACAATTTGGGCTTTAGATTTGGGACTTCAGCAATCAATCCAAAATCTAAAATCCAAAATTAATCAACGATCGCCAAAATATCTTTCTCAGACAGCAGGACATATTCGTCGGTGCCTAGCTTGATGTCGGTGCCGGCGTACTTGGAGTAAAGAACCTTGTCGCCAACTTTGACTTCTACTTCTTGACGGGTGCCGTCATCGCTACGCTTGCCGGGGCCGACAGCCGCGATTTCGCCGACTTGAGGCTTTTCTTTTGCTGTTTCAGGTAGGAAGATGCCGCCCGCAGTTTTTTCTTCGGACGCAGTAACCTTGATGAAGACGCGATCGCCCAAGGGCTTGACGGTAGAAACGCTTAAAGATAGTGCTGCCATAAATATTTTCTCCAGAACAGTTAAATTAGGTTGAGACAGGTTGTCAGCATAAATTCAGCCCCTCATCGGAACCTGCACAGTATGCTTCGATCCTTTGAAATCTGTGGGTTAGAGCTTTACTTTAGCACTCTCAACCTCTGAGTGCTAATTTAGCGGACTAAGGGGGGTGATTGCAACTCTCTCTCTGACTTTAGGAGTACGGGTTTCCGAACTTCGAGATTTAGCTGGGTCTTAAAAAAGGGAATGTTCCTTGTTGATTCAACGCTTCAATGTTGTGAATAATCCAATTGAGGCAGTTCCTTTTCTAGACTCAGGCATTTGAATGTAGAGGTGCAGCATTTGAAGTTTAAAGGGCGATCGTTCCTGTTCCAAACTGCAGCATTTGAGTTTTGAGGGCGATCGTTCGGGTTCAGAAGGCGATCGTTCCTGCTCAGAGGTGCAGCGTTTGAGTTCAGAGGGCGATCGTAGAGGAAGCCTGAGAAGAGGCGATCGAGCGCAGCAGAATGAAAGGTGAGGCAATACCCTAAGATTCCTAATCTAGCTGATTCAAGTTATGTTTTTTGATCAACTCTTGGTTTACAGGCAGGTTTACCCAAGTTTCTAAGGCATCCTGCAAAACATCAGAAATTGACCAATCTCGATCGCCATTTTTGATTGCAGCTAAGGCACGAACTAATCGATCTAGATCTTGGGTAACATATCCCCGAAATTCCTTTTTCTTAGCCACTGTCAAGCCTCTAGGCAATTATTCAAAGGCTAAATCATCTCATAGGCTTAGCGCTGTTTTTAATTTGCGCAGGTATGCGTATTTGCGCAACGGCGCATTCAGTGTATGATTAATTTCAAACCAAAATACCCAGAAGCCTTATGGAATCTGGGCTATATCCTTCATGGAGTTTCAATCATGATTACCCTTTCTGCCGACGAAGTTGCTCTCCTGCGATCGATCCTCACCGCTCTCAGATCCATCAAAGTCCGAGACATCGACAAAGCTCTCGTCATTCTTAGCAAGCTCGATCGCAACCCCTAGGAGACTCATGCAATGCTAGTTTTTGGCGCAAGAGCTTGTCCGAGAGCTACGCAGCCGAGCCTAAACGTTCTCATCTAGGCTTGATGCGGCGATCGGCATTAGGCCTAGTACGCTATTCCTCATAAATATCTCGACGATGACCGACCTTCACTACCCTGACGATCAAGAATGTATCTTCAATGCTGTAAACAATGCGGTAATCACCCGATCGCACACGGTACTGGTTTTGTCGTCCTTTAAGCTTCTTGCAGCCTGATGGTCTAGGCTGTTGAGACAAGCTTTCGATGAGGCTAATCAGATTGCTTTGAATTGCTGGCGTAAGTTTTTTAAGTTGCCGTTGTGCTGAGGGCTTAATGACAACTTGGTAGTTCATCCCAGACCTAGCTCCTGCTTTAAGCTTGCTAGAGATATTTCTCCTGGCTCCTGCAAAGCAGCATCGGCATCAAAACCGTCTATTTCATCTTCTAGTGCTTCCAGGGTCAACGCTAAATCCACTTTGTATTTGAATTGCAAGTATTGAGCAAAGTGATAAAGCTCATCTAAAGCTGCCCTAGGCAATGGGGGTACTTCCAAGGCAATAGGCTCAGTCAGTGGCAGAGTAGTCATAGCTAGAAGATGACTTAAAAAAGACACCTTTATCTTAGCGATCTCTGTGGCGAGAGAGGGCTGAAATGCTTGGAGCGATCGTCTCCTGAATGCGGGAAGGGGCGATCGCGTGAAATCACCACACCAGATTTAAGCCCTGATTTTTCAAATGCTCCTGAACCTGCGGCACAAGGTTCTGTGACACGATATCAGTCGGCAGCAGATCGGGCAGCTTAGGGCGATCTTGAGAAACCAGCCACCCCGCCGTTGCCCCTGCCGCACCGCCAATCACCCACTCGCCATAGTGCACTCGCGTCGCGGCATTGACAATATGGGTTGCTGCAATGCTTTTACCGCCAATCAGCAGGTTATCAATGCCTTGAGGAACTAACGCCTCCAGAGGAATCTGAATCGGACGAATGATCGTTTCATCCTGGACGGGGGCACCGCTAGCTTCACCTGTCATCATGGAATTACGGTAGCGACAGCCATGCATATCAATAGCGTAATGGGTAAGACCGATCGCCGTAGCGCTAAAATCTCGTCCACCCGGCATATCGCGCCGTAAATCAGACTCCTGCATCATAAATTGATTCTGCCCATAGGCAGGTCTGCCCAAAATCCGCCGACCTTCACGGATATAAGGCATCATGCTTAGCCCAGAAATAGTTCCCATTGGGGCATCTGCGCCCATCAGGTACGTCAGCGGCTCGGCAGGCGTAGCTTTGGTTTGCATCAGCCACTCGCCAAACAGCATGGCATGTTCTTCAGCATGGCGAAGGGAGCTAAGGGACAGCCCCCCCATCCAGTTGCCATGTTGCCCCGACTCGGCAATTTTTCTCTCGTTCAAGATCAGGGGCGGATCCATAAACACCCAGTCGTTCCCCCGGTTCCAGTTGATCATGGTGATGTCACCCGCTGCCGGAGCGCCTAGGCGAGGGTCTTCTCCTTGGGTGCTGACAATGCGACGGTACTTAAACAGGCTAGCTCCATCAAACATGGGGAAGCCTTCTAAGTCGTACTCCTGCTGATGCTCACTGCGAGAGTAGTCGGGCTGAATCTGAGCGAGGACGTTACGACTATAGCCGCGATCGTCTAAGATTGCCATCGCGAAAGGAAACGTAAACGCCTGCGTACAGTCAGGATTATCTTGCCGCGACGCATAAAGTTCGCTCGTAGTTGCCTGCGCCTCTGACCCCAAGCGATAGGGTATACCCGCCCAGCCGACAAATTCCCCTGTATCGGTGGCATCAATGACGATCATCCGCTTGCCCTTTGGCGGCTGGAGGCGGATCGGCACTTTCTCAAACACTTTGTCTGACGACCAGGAATACCAGGACGGCAGCTCTTGGGACGGGCGACCCTTCGGCACATATTCAGGGTTACGGGGCTTTCGATGCACCGCATAGACTGCCGTGATCTCTCGCCCGGTAGGGTCAAACTCTGCGCCTTTAAAAGCAGTGCCCGTCTGCCAACGGCTACCCGGAGCCTTGGGAGCCACAGAATCTAGAAGCTGCTGAGCTGCATCTGCACCTACTTTGGGCAAAAAACACAGAGAACCCACCCAGCAGCTATTGAGATTGGCGACAGGTTGTGCGCCCGATAGCCCTGTCCAGACGGGCAGCTTTACCGTCTGATCGCGGATGAGCTGCTTAAAATTTGCCCAGCTTGCCGAGAAGCTGCCCCGCGAGCGCATAGACGTGGACTCATCCATAGCCGACACCCCTTGAGAGCTAATCTGTCCACCCAGCCAGGGCGAAAGCTCGACTAGACAGGTTTTTGCTCCCGACTCCATGGATTGGGAGGCTGCCGAAACGCCGCCCAACGAGCCGCCAATCACCACAACTTCGCACTCCCACACCTCTTTGGGATTGGGCAAAGGCGAGACTTGGGGTCTGCCGCTGAGGCGGTTTGCCAGCTTGTCAAACGTGGTGGCATCTAGCGCCTTTGCCGTTTCTGTGACGATCGAGCCACTGGAAGACATAGGCGTGACGGCACCCCCCCAGGAGTAATATTGCAATGCCCCCAATAGCCCACTTGCACTGACTGGAATCAGCAAACCCAAAATGACGAGCTGGTTCAGTTGGCGGTTCGAGAGCGGTGGATTCACGGTAAGCAGCTCATTAAAAAGTATCGATATCAGGTTCGGTAAAAAGTAGGAGCTGACTTAAATAGCGTTTTTTAATCTAGTCGCACAGACTCCTCCGCTATGTATAGCGAAATTTTGAGACTTTGGCTCAATATTAGAGCTGAAAGATTACATAAATTTTTGGCTGGAGACTAAACTCCAGCGCTGTAAGTCCGAATATTGGGGCGGGTTGCCGGACGGGAGAATAGAGATTCGATCGCCGCATCTCGATTATTGAGAGTTTCGTAGAAGAAAAAGGCAACACCAGAGAATTTCCGATCGCGAGCAATTTTCACCTGACGCTCAATCTGTCCTGTTTCGACGTTGAGGGCGCTCAGACCTGTGAGAATGCCGATGCCAACCGGAATTTTGCGCCGGACTGCCTGAAGTTCTGGTTGGTTGAGTTCCGAGGTGAAGCGGTTATTATCCGTGCGGTAGACCTGCACAATTAGCTCGTCAATAAAGCCCAAACGTTGCCAAGAGAACCAGTCCTGGAGATAGGTCTGATAGGCGTAGTTCTTTGGATTGGGCGACAGTGAAATAATGCAGTCGGGCTTGTGGGTCTTAACCGCCGTATAAATCTTCACCATCAGGTCAGAAAGCTTGCTAGCCCTCCATTTCATCCACTCCGGATCTTGAGGATTGGTGGGCGGAGCTTTACCCTGATGCTCTTGCTTATAAAGCTGTACGGTGTAAGCATCGTAGCCGACTACTGCAGGCATTCCTAGGTGGTCATCAAACTGGATGCCGTCTACATCATACTTAGTGACCACTTCTGTCACCAGATCAGCCAAAAATTGCTGTACCTGCGGATGCGCTGGACTCAGCCAAACTGAGGTGTCTGAACCATGAACGTTGAAGATTTTGCTGCCATCCTTTCGAGCAGCCACCCAATCTGGATGAAGGCGAACCAGCTCTGACTCCGCAGGAGCCATCAGCCCAAACTCAAACCAGGGAATGACCGCCAAGTCGCGACCATGGGCAAGGCTTACAGCCTCTTCGAGCATATCGCGCTTCTCAAAGGCGGGATCAGGATCAACTTTTTGCCCGCTTGCCGCCTCTGCCACTTCACTGGGATAAAGCGTATGACCACCATTCCAGATTGTGGGGTAGATCGTGTTAAAGTTCAGCCGCTCTAGCCGCCGTAAGCCGTCCCGCAGGTTGTCTTTGGAAAACAGCACCTCGCTATCGACATTGGTCAGCCAAACGCCTCTAATCTCTGCGGTGGGCGCGGCTGAACGAGACGACACCTCAGCCCAAGCAATCTGTGGAAAGCGTGCCGTAAGGGCGATCGCCATCCCTAACCCCAGCAGAAACACAGAGCGAAGTCGCCGCCCTGAAGCGATCGTAGCCTGACTTCCTCTTAGTCGCTGCACCCAGCTTGACACTCCTCCTAACACCCGTTGATGACTATCTACCATACGCTAGATGTCAAATCCTCCCCACAATTTCACCAAAGACCACACATGGTTTAACACCATAGAGCATTTTGGTTGTTTTTGTAAATTTGATGCTGGATTTGGGAGTAGGGAGGCAGGAGCCAGGAGCCAGAAGTTGAAGAGTGGGAAAGCAAATATCAAATTTGATAAATACTGACTCCTGACTCCTCTACTCCTGGCTCCTTCTACCAAAGCCTCCACCCCCCGGTGTTTCAATCCCAAACACATCGCCTGCCTGCATCTGAACTTCAGCCTTGCCGCCCAGAGGCTCGATCGCCCCATTTCGCTCTAGATAGTTCCGCCCCACCGCTCCCGGTTCGCCGCCTTGCAGACCAAAGGGCGGAACTAGGCGATGTCCTGACAAAATTGTGGCGGTCATGGGTTGCCGGAATCGAATGCGGCGAATTACGCCATTGCCGCCAGAATATAGTCCTTTGCCGCCGCTGTGGGGGCGAATGGCAAAACTTTCGAGCAAGACCGGAAAGCGCCATTCCAGGATTTCTGGATCGGTGAGGCGGGAGTTGGTCATGTGGGTTTGTATGGCATCGGTGCCGTTGAAGGTTTCACCTGCTCCTGAGCCACCGCAAATAGTTTCATAGTATTGATACTGGGCGTTACCAAAGGTGAAGTTGTTCATGGTGCCTTGCCCCGCCGCCAGTACGCCCAAAGCACCGTAGAGGGCATTGGCGATCGCTTGAGAAGTCTCCACATTTCCGGCAACGACCGCTGCCGGGTACTGGGGATTGAGCATACAGCCCTCTGGAACGATAATCTCCAATGGCTTCAGGCATCCGGCATTCAGGGGAATGTCGTCTTCCACCAACGTGCGAAACACATACAGCACCACGGCTTTGCAAATGGCGAGGGGCGCGTTGAAGTTGTTGGGCTGCTGCGGCGAGGTGCCTGTGAAGTCAATGCGGGCAGAGCGGTTCTGGGAATTGATGGCGATCGCCACCTGAATTTGGCTGCCGTCATCCATGCCGTAGGTAAAGCTGCCGTCTTCCAAAACGCGAATTACTCGGCGCACCGACTCTTCGGCATTATCCTGCACGTGCTGCATATAGGCTTGCACGGTGGCTAAACCGTAGTGATCCACCATATGCCGTAGTTCCTGAGCGCCGCGCGCATTTGCCGCAATCTGGGCTTGCAGGTCGGCGAGGTTTTGCGTCAGGTTACGGACGGGGTACTCGCCGGAGGAAAGCAGCTCCACCAATGCAGTTTCGCAAAAGTGACCGCGATCGACGAGCTGGAAATGGTCAATCAGGATGCCCTCTTGAGCGATGGTCGTGCTGTAGGGCGGCATAGATCCGGGAGTAATGCCGCCGATATCTGCATGGTGTCCGCGCGAGGCGACGTAGAACAGCGGAGTATCTGCCGCCAGAAATACCGGGGTAATCACCGTGATATCGGGTAGATGCGTACCACCGCTGTAGGGATTGTTGAGCATATAGACATCGCCCGGTTTCAACCCGCTGCTGGCACTTTTGCTGGCACTTTTGCTGGCAATGAGGCTGGCAACACTCTCGCTCATAGAGCCAAGGTGAACCGGAATATGGGGCGCGTTGGCAATTAGTTCGCCCTGTTGATTGAAGAGGGCGCAAGAGAAATCTAGCCGCTCCTTAATATTGACGGAAGCGCTCGTGTTTTGCAGCGTCACCCCCATTTCTTCAGCGATCGCCCGAAACAAATTATTAAAGATCTCCAACAGCACCGGATCGGCTTTGTGAACCTCCAAAATTTCCTTCTGGCTCCCGACTCCTGGCTTCTGAATCTGCCTCAAAACCAAACCCTTCTCAACTAATTCCGCCTCCCAACCTGGCTCAATCACGTTCGTGCCTGTCGGCTCAATGATCAGCGCTGGACTAGAGATGCGATCGCCCAATCTCAGATCTTCCCGCAGAAAAACGGCGGTTTCGTGCCATTGCCCTTTGCTGTACATCGGCACCGTGGCGACGGGAGCGAGGGGCTGAGGGCGATCGGCTGAGATGTCAGGCTCTTCAGGCACAGCGGTTTTGCCGATCACTTCCACTGAAACTGCCTCAACTATCAGCGCTTTGCCCTCCATAGCAAAGCCGTAGCGCTGGCGATAGATTTGCTCAAATTGCGCTTCCATTGCCGCTAAATCGCCAAAATCCACTATCAGCGCCGAATCTGTGCCCTCATAGCGGAGATGGGCTTTGGGCAATGTCTCAATCTGAGTCTCGCCCTGCTGCCGAATCTCGGTCACGCCTGCTGCCGTTAGTTCTGCCAGAACTTCCTGAAGCTGAGGCAATAGAGATTGGGAAAGTTGAGATTCGATCGCCCGTTCGCGAATGGTGCTGAGATCCGCCAAGCCTATGCCGTATGCCGACAGTACACCTGCGTAAGCATGCAGAAAGATTTGCTTCATGCCTAACGCCTCAGCAATCAAACAGGCGTGCTGTCCCCCTGCACCGCCAAAGCAGCACAGCGTATACTCCGTGACATCGTAGCCGCGCTGCACCGAGATTTTTTTGATGGCATTTGCCATTTTGTCGATGGCGATCGCCAGAAATCCTTCAGCAACCTGCTCTGGCGATCGCGGCTCCTGGATCGTTTGGGAAATGGCGATCGCTAGCTCAGCAAATTTCTGGCGCACGACCTCTGCATCCAGCGGCAGGTTGCCCTCGGCTCCAAACACCTGTGGGAAAAACTCTGGCTGCAATTTGCCTACCATTACATTGCAGTCTGTAACGGCAAGCCGACCGCCCTTGCGATAGCAGGCAGGGCCGGGATGCGCCCCAGCAGACTCTGGCCCCACTCGGTAGCGGGCGCCATCAAAGCTAAGCAGAGAGCCACCTCCCGCCGCCACCGTATGAATTGCCATCATGGGGGCACGTATCCGCACGCCCGCCACCTCGGTTTCAAAAGTGCGCTCGTAGGCTCCGTTGAAGTGCGATACATCTGTTGAGGTACCGCCCATATCAAAGCCAATGATGTGATCAAATCCGGCTCTGAGGCTGGTCTGCACTGCGCCGACAATGCCTCCTGCTGGTCCCGACAAAATGCTGTCTTTGCCCTGGAAAAGCTGAGCATCGGTAAGACCGCCGTTGGATTGCATAAACATGAGTTTGGGCGATCGCTCTCCTCCTCCCTGCAACTCAGCCGCAATCCGATCGACATAGCGGCGCAAAATCGGCGACAGGTAAGCATCTACGACCGTCGTATCGCCCCGGCTAATCAGCTTCATCAAAGGGCTGACCTGATGAGAAACGGAAATCTGAGTAAACCCAACTTGCTGGGCGATCGCCATCACCTCTTTTTCATGGCTGGTGTAACGGTAGCCATGCAGAAGGACGATCGCGCAGCTCCGGATTCCCGCCTGGTAAGCGGCTTGCAAAGCCTTGAGTAAGGGCGCTGCCGCCAGAGCCTGCAACTCTTCGCCCTGAGCGCTATAGCGTTCCTCTGCCTCAATCACGTGCTCGTACAGCATTTCTGGCAGAACGATCTGTCGGGCAAAAATGTTGGGGCGATTTTGGTAGCCAATCCGCAGAGCGTCCCGAAGACCCTGAGTGATGACAAGAACCGTGCGATCGCCCTTGCGCTCTAACAGAGCATTCGTGGCAACGGTCGTCCCCATTTTGACCACAGAAATTTGCTCAGACGGGATCGGCGTATCTGCCGCAACCCCCAGCAAATCCCGGATGCCTTGCAGCGGCGCATCGGCATAGCGATCGGGATTTTCCGACAGGAGTTTGTGAATCACCAGCTTGCCATCTGGGCGCTGTGCCACGATATCGGTAAAAGTGCCCCCGCGATCGATCCAGAATTGCCAGCGGTCTGAGGCAGTATCCAGCGAACTTTCGGATGTTTGAGAATGCGAGGAGGTCATCAAAAGCGGATTGGGGCGATGCGTGTTGACTAAGCGTGTTGGCTAATGGTATGGCAACCGCCAAGGCAGTTAGGACGTAAGCAAACTGACGACAGCTACATTATGCCATTGCCCTTCACTGGCTCAATCTACAAAGAATTTTCGGGTAGTGGTGTTTGTATAAGACTTTTTTGTTGCGTGGGCAAAGCCCACGCAACAAAAAATCCCTACTCCTTAAGGTCTACCGAATTTGCGATCTCCCAAGACCCTCCAACAATTGCTGATTCTGCTCGATCGTCCTAACCGCCACTCGAAAGAACCGATCGCCCAATTCAGGAAAGCTCATACAGTCGCGAATCAAGATTTGGCTAGTTTTTAGCAACTGCTGCTGTAGCGCTACAGTCGATTGCTCGGAATGCACTAAAAAATAGTTGGCGACGCTGGGAATGGGAGTCAGTCCCGGCAAGGCTGCAAGTCCGTTGAAGAGGGACAATCGCGCTGCTGCTAGCCAGTTCCAGGTTCTGTGCTGAAACTCTGTGTCTCGCAAGCTAGCCACACCCGCCGCTGCCGCCAGCACGTTGACTGACCAAGGATCACGCCACTGCCGCCAGCGCTTTAGCCGATCGGGATGGGCGATCGCGTAGCCCAAACGTAACCCAGCAAGACTATAGAACTTTGTTAGCGATCGCAGAATCACCAGATTGGGATATTCCAGGATGCGATCGATTAAGCTTTGCTGCTGCTCAGGTACCAAGAAATCCATGAAGGCTTCGTCTAGCACCACCAAAGCAAACCGATCGAGCAAGGGCAAAATCGCCTCCACCGAAAACAGCTTGCCTGTGGGATTGTGAGGGTTGTTTAGCAACAGACCCGCCGCTCCTAAGACAGGCGGCAGAGGGGGGGCGATCGCGTTACTCCACGACGGGTCTGAGCCATTCGCCTTATCTACCCTCTCCTGCAAATGATCCTCTATTGCCATGGGGCAAGAAATCACATTTGCAGAAAATGCCTTCAGCGATCGCAAATAATCGCCAAAGGCAGGAGTAACTAGATAAGTGGCGCTTAGCTCAGCTAATTCGCGGCTTGCCCAGGTTAGCAGCTCAGCAGAGCCGTTTCCAGGCAAAATCCAGTTGGGTGGCAAGTGGTGAGCTTCTGCCAGCGCCTGACAGAGTTCACCATAGTCTGGATCAGGGTAATGCCCTAAATTGCCCAGATGATCTTGAATAGCGGCGATCGCAGAAGCGGGCACCCCTAGCGGACTAATGCTGGCAGAGAAATCTAAAATTTCATGAGGAAAACCGCCTGTCAGCGATGCCGCCCAGGCTAAATTTCCCCCATGTGCTTGAAACGACTGCACGTAGCGGCTATTTGGGAGCCACCATTTCTTTGAACAGTTTGCCTGCTGAGAACGCAGGCACCTTGGTAGCCGGAATTTCCATGGCTTCTCCAGTTTTGGGGTTGCGCCCTTCACGCGCCTTGCGCTCACGGGGTTCAAAAGAGCCAAAGCCCACCAGCGTGACTTTATCGCCGCCGGAAACAGCTTCCATAATGGCATCGATCGCCGCTGTCAGAACCGCGTCTGCCTGTTTTTTGGTCACACTTGCTTTCTCAGCAACCTTATCCACCAATTCACCTTTGTTCACGGGTATCTCCTTATCAATGTTCACAGTAGAGTTCATTTTTCGATCATTAACTGAGATCGATCCAGGAATTTCCGAGGCGTGTTTAAGCGGTATTCAATCAATTCAGCGCTGAGCCGCAACTAAAATGGCTGAAAGCCTTGCACACTCGTATTTTTCAATGTTTTATTCTAAGCACAAGATCAGGGTTATGGATCGCCGAAACCTTTAATTTATGTGGATTTCAGGCATTTTTTAGGAAATTCTTATCAACTTAGCTAGATTTAGGGCAAATCTCGTAGGTAGATATTCCTGATCCAGGCTGTTTTCGATCGCCCTAAGAACATGGATTTAACAAGATGTAATTCTTGGGGTCAGGGCTTAGCATTGCCAAGCCCTGACTAAGCCCTGACAGCAGATCGGTTCTACAGGTTATTTAATCCACGATGCTTAACGCGGTCGCTGCAAAAGCTGTTGGGCTTCTGACGAGGGCGTGTAGCGATAGCCAAAGGATGAGTTGTCAGAGTCATCCAGAATTTGAGGTGTGAGGACGACAATCACCTCTTGACGGGTGTTTGTCCGTGCCGTGCGTCTAAACAACGCGCCTAGAAGCGGAATATCTCCCAGAATTGGAATTTTGGTGACTTCTGCACGATCGCTATCCTGAATAATCCCAGACAGAATCAGGGTTTGGCCATCTCGCACCCGAATCTGCCCTGAAGAAACCCGCCGGATAGCCAGGAGCGTAATCACCTGATCGACCCCTTGAATGTTGATGGTTTGCGTCGTGGCGGGTGACGAAATTGCAGGAGCTACGGACAGCGCCACAAAACCATTGTCGTCAATGCGATCGACCTGCACCTGAAGAATTAATCCTGCGGGCGTTCTTTCTACCGTGACCGTTTGGGTACGCTCGTCACCAGTTCCTTCAGTTTCAACTTCAAGGTTAGTTACAACATCTTGTGTGAGCTGCACCTCGGCTTGCTGTCCTTCCTGAACCACAAGCGTCGGATCAGTCAGGATTTTGGCGTTGCCTGTCGTAACTGCGATTTGCAACTGCGCCAAGAACTTGTTGACAAACTCGAAGTTACCAGGCTGAGCCACACCCCCTAAAACAGCGCTGCCAATTGAACCCGCATCTAGCCCCGTATTAGCGGGTGTACTGTCACCGAAGTTGACGACTCCCACGCCATTGCCGCTAGCCACTCGGTTGTTGCCAATTCCAAAAGAGAAGCTGGTGGAAGCGCGATCGGTTCCTAGAAGGTTGACATCAATCACCCGAACGTTGATGGCAACTTGACGACGACGAATATCCAGCTGTGCCAGCTGAGAAATAGCGACCTCAACTGCCTTAGGATTACCAATCAGAGTGACGGCGTTAGTCCGCGCATCCCCCACCACCTGCAAGCCTCTGAGAATCGGGGTAGAGTCCTGGAAGTCAACACGCTGCACGTTAATAGTGGATTCTGTACTCTGCTGGGTTTGGCGCGCTTGAGCGGCTTGCCCAGAAGCATCTTGAGCAACGATTCCTTCATCGGTTGTGATGGGAGTTGCGGTCACGGTTGTCACCAATCGTTCGCTGCTGACTGCTGTTTCCGCTCCTAAACCGACCAGAAAAGAAACTGCGGATTGCACGGGCACTTGGTTCAGGCGAAGCGTCCGGGAGATGACTTGACGGGCAGAGTTTGGCAAACGCGGCCCCACAAAAATTGTCCGTCCAGAGCGATTAGCCTCTAGCCCTGTAATTCGCAGAACATAGTTAAAAACGCTGGCAACTGGCTCATTCTCAATGTCCAACGACACCTTAACGCCTGCTGCACCGTCTGTGGAGGCTTCTGCTCCTGGAATAGGCGGTGTGCTGGTGGGATCGCCGTTGCCATCAATGTAGGCAATATTTAGCCCAGCCGCCCGTGCCAGCAGCGATAGGACATCTCTAGCAGGCGCATCTCGCAGCACCAATCGGGGCACGACCTCGTTTGAGCCAAGATCGATCGTTGGTGTAGAAACATCGACGTTGGAGAATGCAATATCGCCTAGTGGCGGTGGCACGGCTCGGCTCTGAATAGGAGGAATGTAGGTGTTTGTGGGAGACAGCACAGGTACCCCGTCGATCGTGACACCTGGATTGGGTATCAGGATGTTTCCAGGCGCTTGAGGAATCACAGGGGCAGGGGTTTCAGCCGGAATTTCAGCCGGGGTTTCAGCCGGAGCTTCATCGGGAGCCGCCTGAGAGGGTTCAGTCTGGGGCTGAGCTTGAGCGATCGCCCCACTAGGGCTAACGCTCAAAACAATGCCGCTGCCTCCCCGATTCACCTGAGCTGAAGGGGCATCGCTGCCGCCGCTGACGGTAACACGAACGCTGTTGGTGTCAAGCTGAGCGACTGTGACCGAACTAATACCGGGGGCGGGGTTGTCTTGCGAGAAGCTGCCCTGAGGCAGCTTCAGCTGAGCATTGACAATGTCTGCAACCAGGGCGTTACCCCGCTTGACGGTGAACACCTGCGGACGATCGCCCGCCCCAGTTTGCAGCGTCACATTTACCTTGCCCTCGCTGGAGGCAACCTGCACGTTAGTAATTTGAGTTGCGGCAGCACCTGCAGGCTGAGCTGCGATCGCCAAGATCGCTACACCGCCGATGAAACCACCAATTCCGAGATGCCGTTCCACGGTTCACTCCTCCTTAAAAAAGTTCCTGAAGTTCCCAATCCAACCGATTCAAATAGTTAAGCTAAGCAACTCTAATTGAATTAATCTCAAACAGATGTAAATCTATGCGATCGTCTACTTTAAGATATATGTAGCGTACTAAACACAGATATAATCATTTGAACGCTATTCCTAGCGCAATTCTAAGTTATTTAGCCTTTAATGGTATCGCTTTCTCCAAAAAATGCTACACATTCCAGGTTGGAAGACGATCGTTAACCTCCGAAATCAACATTAGGAGGCTTAGAAAGCGAAAATCCTAGCCCGTAACCCACAAAAATCCTTAACCCGCGAGGCTCTCGCCTACGGATGGGGTGAAACTCTTTGCATGAAGGTTTGTGCAAGCGTGAGTCGTTGCGCGGCAGAGGCACGCAACGACTCACATCATTAAGGTCAATCTCTAAGATCTAGGACTTACGCATTTTTGTTGTGTGTGGCGGGCGCAGCCCGCCACACACAACAAAAATGCACTACAGCTAGAGGGCTTGCGTAAGTCCTAAGATCAATCTCTAAGGTGTCGCAGGGGCAGGGCTGGAGGGAGCAGCAGCATTATCATTCTTCACGGGCACTAGCGCATCCATACGGAAAGAAGTTGTGATGCTTGTATCCGGCTGATTGGCAGGAATCAGCCTACCCTGATTGTCCAAGACCAGCTTGTGCTCTGGAGAGTCTGAATTGAATTCGCTGATGATTAGCAGGGGCTGCAACCGCTCAATGTTACGAATAATCGATGCGGTCTGCGGAAAAGAACCCTTCAACTCAACCTGGTAGACATCTCTCCGAAGCCGATTGTTAACCGCAGTGCCCAACGAGCCATCTGTGATGATGCCAGACTTTTCGCTGTTAATTGCAAACTTGGAGAGGGTCGCCCGCTTTGCCGGGTCTTGAATGCCCGCATTGACGGCATTGACCCGCTCATTCACATCCAGCAGCAGGGTGCTAACGCTCTGCTCAGAAGCAAACAAACCCAAAACATCAGCTTGAAGCTGCTTGGCTTCCTGAAGCCTGATCCGCGCCTCTTCGATCCGCTTCTGAGTTTCCTGCTGCGCCAAGAGCTGCTGCTCCTTATCGGCAATTTCCTGCTTGAGCTGCTGATTTTTATCTAGCGTTGGCTGTACGAAGTTGCTCCAGAGCAAGAAGGCTCCTAGTGCTCCCAACAGCCCGATCAAAACACCGATGATCGTGGGGGTTAATGTAATTCCAAATAGCTTAGGGTAAGTAGACCCCTCCGAATTGCCTTCCCCAGTGGGAATAAAATCTCCGCTTGCAGTCATGGTTTAAGAACTCCTCTATCCCGAAGTGCCTGAATTCTGGCTGCCAACCCCACTGACAAAGTTCGCTCTAGGTCTTGCAGCAGCTCAGACGCGGTCATGTCGCTGAAATCACCCTCGATCGTATACTCCACCACTTTAGGTAACTCAACTGTAATCTCGCCGCTGGCAGACTGTCCGGTGAATTCCACCTGAGTTGGATTATCAATCAGCTCAGATTGAACAATCTTTAGATCTTCGCCCTTCAAAAACGGCGATTGCTGCAAAGTTAGCAGAAAATCATTGACATCGTTAAACGATCGCGCTTTACCCGAAAGACTAATTCGAGGCTGAGAGGTCGGAACTGTCTCCACAGGCACAGTAGCCGGAGCGCCTGCTGCTGGACTCGCTTCGGGGCTGGCGCTAGGGCTAGGTGACGGGGCTGGAGCAGCAGCCGCAGCAGGGTCAACCGTCGGAGCCAATTGCTCAATCTTGTCTAGCTGAATGCCGTTGGGTACGCGATCGCGGACATCTTGCAGCACGGCAGACCAGGGCTTAATTTGGTCGAACACGGTCGCTAACGCCTGATTCTCCGACTCAATTTGGCTAACCTGCTGACTCACATTTTGCACTTCTCCTAGCTGAGCTTGCAGCGCCACGAGCTGACCATCCAGCTCGGCTTGTCGCTTCTCTAGCTCTGCATTTTGCCCGTTCAGCAAAAACCAGGCTCCTCCTACTGCCGCCAGCAATGCCAGCGCGACGCCACCCCCGATGTAGTAAGGTCTTGGATCGTCTTTGACAGCCGTACTTTTGAGACCTGCTTCAGTCTGACGCTGTGCCCGATCGTTGAGGAAATTAACATCTAATCCATACATATTACCAAGCCTCCCGTAAGCCTAAGCCTAACACCACGCCTAACCCAACTCGCTGCACGGGAGTCAGCTCCTGACCAACTTCTAAGGACAGGGCTGAGACGGGATCAACCTGGCTGGCGGGCAAGCTCAATCGCTGCGAGAAAAATTCGTCGAGTTGACCGATCGCCCCTCCTGGCCCCGCCAGCAAAAGCTGCGCTACTTCCATGTTTTCGCCTTGGTTGTGGTAGAAATCGATCGATCGCCGCAGCTCGTCAGCGAGTTCTCCCAACACCCGCAGCATGGCGGCTGCCCCCGGATTGGTGCCGCCCATCTTGGGCATCACCCCCATGCTGTCCATGGGGGTGATGGGAACGGTCATGCCCTGCAAAAGATCGGTGTTGCGAGAGGGCGGTAGATTCATCGATCGGCTGAGCGCGTTTTGCACCTGATAAGTGCCGATGGGCACTGTGCGAGAGAACTGCGGTACGCCATCCACCACAATGGAAATTTCGGTATTTTCAAACTCAATATCAACGATCGCGGCGGCTTCTTGAGGCGTGAACTGCCGCAACTGCTGCCGAATGGTGCGAATCAGCGAGAAGCTGCTAATTTCCAGAATATCAACCAGCAGCCCTGCCTGACGAAAGGTTTCTAGATAGGTGTCGGTGACTTCTTTGCGGGTAGCAACCAGTAAGACCTGCACTTTTTCAATGCCATCTTCATCGACAAAGAAGCCGAGCTTTTGATAGTCTACGTCTGCTTCCTCGCGGGGGAAGGGAAGGTATAGGCCTGCTTCCTGGTTCAACACCATTTCCCGTAGCTCCCGATCGTCCAATTCGGCAGGAACCGGAATAATGCGGGTCACGGTGTCTCGACCGCTGGGAATGGCGGTGGCGGCGTGTTTCACCTTCAGCTTGCTCTCAACCAAGATCGACTGAATGATCTCTGCCATCGCCCCAGAGTCAACAATCTGCCCTTCCTGAAAAACGCCTTCCGGCACTTCGGCAGAGGCGAGCGTCGTCACTTGAAAACCCTGCCCCTTTTTCTTCAAGCGGGCAATGTTGACTCGATCGGGAGTCAATTCAACACCAATTCCCTTCGGTTTTTTCGAGAATACGTTTTTGAGGCTAACCACGGTGTTTGTCCGTTAACTCAAGAGAGATGGAATGAATACAAAAGAGGGCGGCTGATTGGGGAGACTGCGATCGCAATTTGACAGGAGCTTCACTCAGCATACCTAATCTAAATAAACTCAGGTGGAGCATTTAATTAATCTTCGATCGCGTTGACGCACGCTGATTAACTCAATGCCTCATTAATCTAATTGCAGTGTCTTGCAACTCTTCAATTAGGATACAAAGCTTAAGTGGTAATTACTCCTCTGCCCCTAACTGTAGCGGGAAATGCCGTTTGGTTCCCCTATATTTGGGGCCAAGCTGCAAAGTCTCTGTATTCAGAGTTCCCAAAATCAAATGCCGCTATTACGATAACAGAGCTGTAAAGAAACGGATCATTTCTGCTCGGCGTTGCTAAATTGCAGGGTGACTGAATTGTGGGATGACCCTATATCTAGCGGATCAAAGGTCAGCTTTGAGGGCGGTGATGCAATCTCGCAGTTCCGTTAATTTAGTTTGGACGATATCCCAGATAATTTCATCGTCAATGGCTTTCATCGTTAATGGCAAAGTAGGCATGGGCAAGGATGTCTCGCAATCCAGCAATTTTGCGCCATTCGATTTGAGGATGGCGATCGCGCAGCTGTTCAGGAATATTTTTGACGGCTTCGCCAATAATTTGCAGGTTATAAGCAACGGCATCAAGGGTACGTTCATCTGCAATGAAGGTTTCTGGTGTCATGTTGGCGGTAGACCGATTTTGTTGATGCTGGTGAGAATGTCGTCACAGTAGAGGGCAAGGTTACGTGACATCAATTGCCTCGTGCAAGACTGCCTGCTGAATCTGCGGTTTGAGCGATCGCTTTGTCACCAAATCAACAGGTTTTTCAAATAGGTCTTCTAGGAAAAACTTCAGATCCATGTAGCGGTCGAAGGTGGCAGCACCCTCAAACTCCACCAAGAAATCGAGATCGCTGGTTTCGGTCGCCTCATCGCGGGCAACGGAGCCAAATAGCGCCAGGGAACGAACGCCGAAACTGTGAATGGTATCGAGGCGATCGTGTAAACAATTAAGGACGGCTTGGCGGTAGGAGGGTGGGAGAGTCATGGCTGTGGCTCGTTGTCTGTCTCTGTGTCTTGGGCGATGCGTCCCAGATAGAGGGCGATGAATTCTTTGGCGGCAGCTTCGTTGAGGGTTTCTAGGGCAGCGACAATTTGAGTCACGGATTCTGCTGACGGATCGGTGATTTCGTGAAACCATTGGTTGACAGTAGATCGGGCAAGCCCCATTGTGACTGCCAGCCGATTTTGACTGATTCCATGTTTCTCAAGCACCAGTCTAAGCGCTTTTCCTGCTTTTCCCATGCCCTTCAGAGGATGTCTGAAAAGTGCCAATCACTACCCGAACCGCCCCCTAAATCCCCCAATTCTGGGGGACTTTGAACAAAGACTGGCTTAAAAGCCCCCCAGAATTGGGGGGTTGGGGGGCGAATGCAGAACGTTTGAGGCTTTTCAGACATTCCCTCATCGTGTCAGAGGGTTGTAAGGATGTAAATGTACGTGAACACGTACGATCTGATAAGATAATGTACGCAAACAAGTACATAACGGTTATGACTGACTTTGAAAACCCGCAAGGATTAGAGAATTTGCCGCCTCCTGGGGATGAAAGCCCGATCGCCGCTGTCCTAGATCACTTATCGCGTTCTGAAAAGCGATCGAATCAGATGATTTTGATTGGTGCGCCTGCTTGGGTGAAGAAAATTATCCATCTGATGCATGTGGCTCGAATTACGGAGGTGAGAGATTGGTCGCGGTTGATGCCCACCCGCAATCCCGACGAGGTGATTAGCCTAATGCAGCGTCCGAGAGTAGAAGAATAGGAGGCGATCGCCCTTCTGAGGTTAGTCAGTTTTGTCGGGAGTATGGCGAACGTAGCTTGGAGTATCGCGAACATAGCTCTGAGGTGGGCGGACGTAGCATTGAGGTGGGTGAGCGAAGCTTTGAGTATCGTGAACGTAGCTTTGAGGTGGGTGAGCGTAACTCTGAGGTGGGCAGACGTAACTCTGAGGTAGGCGGACGTAGCTTTGAGTATCGCGATCGTAGCTCTGCGGTGGGCAGACGCAGCTTTGAGTATCGCGAGTGAAGCATTGAGGTGGGCGGACGTAGCTTTGAGTATCGCGATCGCAGCTTTGGGGTCAGAGTAAGGCGATCGCCACTCCATCTCTCGGACTCAAGGATTGGCGATCCTCCTAAATCCCCCTACCCTTCGGGAAGGCTTCGCTAACAAAAGAGAGACTTTGAACAAACAAGTTAAAACTTTAAGCGCTCTTGGTTCGGTTCCCTCCTTTTTAAGGAGGGTTAGGGAGGATCAACCAAGCTGATGGGTTATTCAGTAGCGCCTCGCAAGGGGCTGGGGTCGAATGCCCAATGGTCGCCAATCATCGCCTCTAGCCGTTGATTTAGCCGGGGCAAAAAGATTGCCGGATCGTTGAGCTGCTGCTGGGTAAACCAAAGCTCAAGCGCTTCCTGGGTTTCAATTCCTTGGGCACCTGCCGCACTGGATAGCAGCTTGAAGCTCAGCTCTTGGAGCTGCTCAATCTGCGGATGACCTTGCCCTCGTTGATTGCAGAGGAATAGGGCAAAGGCAGCCAGCAATGCCTCTAGCTCATCGCCTTGGGGCACAGCGTTGTATAAATTCGTCAAGATGCTAATCGATTGCTGCAAAGGTGCTTGAACTTTGGTGCAGAGCCAAACAGCTTGGACAAGATAGATTAGGTTTCCTTTTTCGGTAATTGCATCCAAGTTGTTTATCGCTGTCACCAGATCTCCATAGGCTCTGACCTGTCCTAACGCCTGAGCAGATTGCTTGAGCAATTCTATGGCTCGTTCAGTATCTCCCTGTCGATAAGCATTAGCCCCCATATTCGCCAGCGTGGCGGCTTTGCCTTTCACATTGCCAATGCGCTCTTTGATTTCCAGCGATTGCTGCCAGAGATTGAGGGCGCGATCGATATCTCCCTGCTGGGCGATCACCCCTGCCATTTGGTGCAGCGTGACAGCTTTGCCTTTCACATCGCCAATGCGCTCGTCAATCTCCAGCGATTGCTGCCAGAGATTGAGGGCGCGATCGATATCTCCCTGCTGGGCGATCACCCCTGCCATTTGGTGCAGCGTAACAGCTTTGCCTTGCACATTGCCAATGCGCACGTAGATTTCCAGCGATTGCTGCCAGAGATTGAGGGCGCGATCGATATCTCCCTGATCCGCGATCAGAGTTGCATGGTTAAACAAAATGCTGGACTTCCCTGCGAGGTCATCATCGGGGCAGTGGTTTAAGGCTTGAGTATAGTGACTATTGGCAGACTCCACGTTGCCTAAAACCACTTCCGCACGAGCAATTCCTCGCAAAATTCGATGATTGTTAGGCATTTTATCGAGGATTTGTTGGCACAGATCCAGTGCCTCCACAAAGCGGGAATTGTTCACCCAGTTCGTGGCAACCTCATCTCCCACCTTCACGGCAATTTCTGCCTCTCCCCCGGCAAGCGCCAGCCGCACCATCTCTAGACACCGCTCTTCCGTCGAGCCTTCTGTCTCATCCCACCAGACCCAATACGCGATCTGAGCCGCCTGCCGTTGGGTCGTCTGCCACTCTGCCTCCGTTAGCCCATTCAGTCCATCCCGCTGCCCCACCCTCAGCAGCGGTGCCAAAATGCCAGTCACGCGATACTCCGGCTCCGTCGGGCTAGTGGCAGATTCCAGCAGACTCAGCGCCAGGGTGCGGTCAATCGGCTGGAGTTCTGGCACCACTGCCGCCACCATCTCTCGCGTCACGGGCAGGTGAAACACGCTCAGCTTCACCAAAAACTGCCGCTCTGCCACCGTCAGGCTCTCCAGCAGTTTTTCTGCCAAAATAGCCTCCCGGAACTTCTGTTCTTCTGCCTCCAGTCGGCTGAGAATTGCCTCGCGATCGATCTCCGCCATCCCCGCTGTCTCTGGCAGCAGCTTCAGCAGCCACTCCAGCAAACGCGGGTTGCCGTCCGCAATCTTCAGCACTCGCGGATACAGCGGATGCCGCCGCAGCTCACCATAGTCCGGCAACAGCCGACATTTCTTGTTCACGTCGGCAGAGTTCATCCGCTCCAGCCGCTCCAGATGCAGCCCCGCCGGAAACGGACAGGCATAGCGACAGGTGACTATTACCCGGCTCATGGCGCTGATCCGCTGCTGCATTGCCGCCAGGGCGCTACAGAGTGCCGTCAACACCTCCGCTGCTGGGGTAATAGGGCGAAGGGTGCGATCTTCTATCGCCGTCGCTGGAATATTCTGCTCAAAATCATCCAGCACCAGCAGCAGCGGCCGATCCAGCTCTTCCGCCTTCTCAATAAAGTTCTGAAGCCGACCTTTCAGCGATAGCTTCGGCTGATTCAAGATCTCCGGAATCTCAGGAAACTGCTCATAGGCGATCGACAGCTTTTGCAGCAGCGTTGCCTCATTCACCACCCCCACTAGCACCACCCGCTGCATCCCCGATCGCTGCGCCTGCACCCGCCGACACAGCCGCGCCGCCAGCGTGCTTTTCCCTAAGCCCCCCATACCTTGAATGAACACGCCCACCTGTTGGCTCGTCGGCTTCATCACCTGGAGGCAGCGTTGCAGCGGTCGCCGCCGCCCCACAAACGCAAACGCCCCCGCCACCTTCACCTGATCCTGCGCGTCCAGAAAATCTTGCTCCGGCAGATTTCGCCCCAGCCGCTCCCGCTTCGGCGTACCCATCGGCGTCACAAGCTGCTTCAACTCACGCGAATCCCGATATACCCGCAGCAAATGCCAGTCGGGGCACTTCTGCCGAATCATCTCCGCCACTGCCGCCTTTAGCGCCTGCTCCACCGAGCTTCCCGCCGCCAGCTCAGCATAAAGCGCCTGAGCCGCTGCAATTGCCGTCTTATCCAGCACAGGACGCGCCCAGCCCAACACCATCTGCGCCCCCGCCTGCACCAGCGCCTGCGCCATCGAAGGCACGCTCCCCCGATCGGGCACCTCTCCCGTATGGCACCCCGACAGAAAAATCATCCGAGGCATCCGCTCCCCAAACGCCCGCACCAAATCTGGCACCGTCGTCAGCGCCGCATTGCCCAACTCATCTTCGGTAATGAAGCAAGGCGTATTTTCAGCGATCGATCGCGGCGGCTGCATCGAGCTTGCCAGCCCGCCATAGTCTGCCTGAGTAAAAATCAACCCATGCCCCGTCAGATGAAACACATCAAAATAGCCGTCGGCATAGAACTTCACCAAATTCGCCAGCTCCGCCACCGAGCCGCTCTCTTCCACCACCAGCAGCAACGGCTGATTTTCCGTCGCCGCTACAATATTTGCCTCTTCTTGCTCATAGCTCAGCACAGGCTGAATCTTCTCCGGCGAAGTCGCCATCAGCAGCAGATGCAGCGGTCGATTCGCCGCCTCACAAATTCCCGATCGCTGCTGCACAATCCGAGGCGGCGGCAGAGTCATCCGCTGCGGCAGCAAAAACCCCGCGCCATCATGCAGCAGTTCCCACGGCAAATGCGCCAGCCCCAAAGCAATCCGATCGGTTTCCGGGTTTAGCCCCTGCACCTCCAGGCTGTAATTGAGCTGAAAGGCGATCGGCATTGGCACTCCCGTCGCCAAAGCTGCCCTCAGCCACCCTTCATCCCCATCCAACCAGCGATAGAGCGATCGCCCCAGCTTCACCAGAGCCTCCGGCACATCCCGATCGCGTCCATAGCCATCTTTGGGTCGCCCAGAGTAATAGTTTTGCTCACACTGCTCAATCCAATCCACTAGCTCTGGCGTAGAAAGCCGACGGCTGCGATCGCTATAGCGCAATTCAAAATTCTGTTGGCTCAGGTCAAAGGTAAACATAGGTAGCCCGGAGACACAACCAGAAGCAAAGGAGAGCAATGGAGCGATCGAGGTGCAGCACCCCAAAACTCCCGATATCCCAACTTGCCGCCACACTAACGTAATTTCTCTACACTGGCAACTTAACGCTCATCCAGCCCCTTCTACCCCACTCCTAAAGCCCAGAACACTACTTTCCGACCTTTTTACTTGGAGTTTCGACCTTTTCACTCGAAGCTTTGCCCTTTCTGCTCCAAGCACGGAGTTCAGAACACGACGCTTCGACCTTTCTACTCAAAACTTCAGCCTTTTCACTCGAAGCTTCAACCTTTTTGCTCTGATCGCCCCCCTCAGAACTCGGAACGTCGAGTCCATTGCTCCACCCTTCAAGCTCTGAGCTGCAACAGCCGCCCTCACCCGTTAATGCATCGACGCAAAAATCTCTTGAGCCGTCGATCGCAGCTCTGGAAAAACAGAGGAAACCAAAACCTCATCCCCTCGAAATAGCCGCTTCCGATACTCGTCCTCCACCAGACTACAAATCGTAATCGTCGGCTGTTTGGGCTTGCCAATATATTCTCTGCCGCCAATCCCCAGATAATCAATAATCCAATATTCAGGAATTCCTAAAAGAGCATAGTCCTCGACCTTACGGGCATAGTCATTTTGCCAATTGGTGCTGACCACCTCAGCTACCAGCTTGATAGAACTTCCCAATGTGATCACTGGTTCCTGCTGCCACAGCGGCTCATTCGCCAGTCGAGCCTGATCCAGCACAATCACATCTGGACGAAACGCCGTCTCTGTTCCCAGCAATCGCACCAAGCAGCGATGGGGAATGAGATAAGGAGCATTCTGGCGATCGATCTCCACATTCAGCTTCCGCCCCACAAAAGCTGCTATCTCTTCATGCGGCCCTGTTGGCTCCATTTCAATGAGTTCTCCATCAATTAGCTCATAAGCCCCATCGCCATAACGCAAGATAAACTCGTCAACGGTAAGCATCTGAGGAGGTGACTGAACCATAGCGTCTCCTATCTTCACGGCTCCTAGCTTGATAGTGACCAGATTAGCCTAGAGTAGATAGATTGAACCTCTTGCTCATTAGATTAATTGAGGGCTATGCCCCTAACAAACCTAATCCAAAGACTCTAATCTGCAAGAGATCTATCGAATCGGAAATTGTAGAGGTGTTGCGTAACCGATGAAAGTGAAAACTTGGAAAAACATTGGCATCTTCGCCCTGCTAGGACTGTTTTTGAGTTGGGCGATCGCCAGCTGTAGCCCCACCCCAAGCACGGGACAAGCCTCTAGCTCAAGCGCTAAGTCTGGGGGCGAAGTTGAGTTTTGGACGATGCAGCTTCAGCCGCAGTTCACTGACTACTTCAATGCCCTGATCGCCGAATTTGAGAAAGAAAATCCGGGCACCACGGTGAAATGGGTAGACGTGCCCTGGGGCGATATGCAGAGCAAAATCTTGACGGCAGTTTCCGCAGGCACCGCTCCCGATGTCGTCAACCTCAACCCAGATTTTGCAGCCCAGCTTGCAGGTCGCAACGCCTGGTTAGATCTCGATAGCAAGATTCCAGAGGGCGATCGCGCTCAATACCTGCCCAAAATTTGGCAAGCCAACACCCTAGACGGCAAAAGCTTCGGCATTCCCTGGTATCTTTCCACGAGCGTCACCATCTACAACCAGGACTTGCTAAAACGATCGGGCATCGCCAAGCCGCCTCTCACCTATGAGGAGTTGGCTCAAGCAGCGAAACAGGTGAAAGAAAAAACGGGCAAGTATGCCTTTTTCACCACCTTTGTTGCCGAAGACTCCGGCGAGGCGCTGCAATCTTTTGTGCAGATGGGGGCGCAATTGCTGAATCCTCAAGGCAAAGCCGCCTTCAACACGCCAGAGGGCAAAGCCGTCTTTCAATACTGGACTGATTTGTACAAGCAAAACCTGCTGCCCAAAGAGGTTTTGACTCAGGGACACCGTAGGGCGATCGAGCTATACCAATCTGGAGAGACGGCAATGCTGTCTACCGGAGCGCAGTTTTTGAAGACAATCGACACCAATGCCCCGGCGATCGGCAAAGTCTCGGCAGCGACCGCCCAAATTTCTGGCAGCACGAACAAAAAAAGCGTTGCTGTAATGAATCTGGCGATTCCGCGCAACACCGACCAGCCCGACATGGCGCTAAAGTTTGCCCTATTTGTCACCAACAACGCCAATCAGCTCACGTTCGCCAAAGCCGCAAATGTCTTGCCCTCCACAACCCAAGCGCTACAAGATCCCTATTTCACGGGCATCGCCGCTACGGCTCCACCGCTAGATCAGGCGCGATCGATCAGCGCCAAGCAAATGCAGGATGCTGAGGTGCTAGTGCCCAACGTCAAAGACATTAAGGAGCTGCAAAAGATCGTCTACGACAATCTGCAAGCCTCAATGCTGGGGGAAAAGTCGGTTGATCAGGCAGTCGCCGATGCGGCTGCCGAATGGGATGAACGATAGATATAGCTCTCGCAAGTTTGCTTAAGACATTTTGGGTGGGGCGCGAAGCGCCCCACCCAAAATGTCCCCGTCCCAACCGCCTTGGCGGTTGCTATGACTTTCGTGAAAACAAATTAGGCTGTCAAATCCTGTACCAGTACGTAAGGCTGCACGATTAGCGCCTTGAAGCGCCGAGTCCGATCGCCTGCCCAGGTAATCAACTGCTCTGGCGAAGGCTTCTGTAGAAGCTGTTCACTAATCCAACGCTGCACGATCGCAGTATTGTCGCAAGTCAACGCTTCGCCCACGTCAGGTAAATCCAGATCTGGAGCCACAAGGACGATCGCATCTCGCTGCGCATGGGGCATCAGCCATTCCCACTCGGCTTCATCCACCATTGCCGCCAATTCGGTTCGCAGGGTGGGCTGTGAATCGGGTTCTGGCTTATTTTGTGAATTAGCCTGTGAATCAGCTTGTGAATCAGCCTGTGAATCTGACATCCGTTTTCTCGGTAAAGCGAAAATTTGCAGCGTTGAACTGGATAAATTCCTATCGTCCTAAATCATGCAGGTCGTGAATGGCGATCGCGCATTGCTGAGTCACAGTCTCTAGCTCCAGTCGATTAGTCGAACGGGGTGGAGCGATAATCTCCCCGATCCTAACCGTGACGGGCACTGGACGAGGCAGCTTTGATCCAGCAAAAATTGCTTCTGTCCCCCACAGGCTGACGGGCAGCAGCGGCACCTGAGCTTTAGCCGCAATCAGTGCTGCTCCCAGCTTAGGATCAGGGATGCGCGCATCGACAGTGCGGGTGCCCTCAAGAAAAACGCCCACCGCCCAGCCGTTCTCAAGCTGATGCAGGGCAGCCCGGATGGCACTGCGATCGGCTGCCCCTCGCTTCACGGGGTATGCGCCATACAGCCGAATTGCCTGACTCAACACAGGTACCTGAAACAGCTCCTCTTTTGCCATGTAAGACACCGGACGACCGACGCAATTAGAGACGATCAGCGGGTCAAAATCGCTGGCATGGTTGACCACCACTACTACTGGCCCCTGACGCGGCACCCGCTCTACTCCGTAAATCCGCCCCCGCAAATAGGTATGTAAAACCGGACTCACGACCGCCCATTTGAATAGATGGTAAAGAGCAAGGCTAATCCCTGGCTCGCGCTGGCGTTGGGGTTGAGAAGTGGGCAGAGAGGTGAGAGACATTTGCCTAGCGCTCAAGCGACATCAGAACTGGGAGAAACCAGAGATAAATCTGCCAAACTGCCGACATTTTCTAGCCGCAGCTCAGGGCAAGTGCGTTTGATCAGCCCAGTTAGCACTTTCCCAGGGCCAATCTCAATCACGCGCTCAATGCCGATCGCAGGTAAATTCAGCGAAATTTCTCGCCACCGCACCGAGCCAGTCATTTGTTGGCTCAGACGATCCTTCAAAACATCGGGTGCGATCGCCGCCGTTGGCTCCACGTTAGATAAAACGGGGACGGATGCCGAATGAAACTCCACTTGATCCAGCACTTTCTGAAATTCTACCGCCGCATCTGCCATTAAAGGCGAGTGAAAAGCACCGCTGACGTTCAGCTTCAGCGCCCGCTTACACTTGACCTGAGCAATGACGGCATCTACCGCTTCCAGCGTTCCCGAAATCACAACCTGAGCCGCGCTGTTATCATTTGCCATCACCACATTTGCGGTTTCAGCAATGGCTGCCTCTAGCTGATCGCGATCGAACCCCATCAGCGCCGCCATGCCGCCCTCTGATGCCGCAGCCATTAGCTCAGCTCGTCGCTTGACTAGCTGCAAGCCCGCCGCAAAATCAAATACACCCGCCGCATAGAGCGCTACATACTCACCCAGGCTATGACCTGCTAGTAGATCGGGCTGTTCGCCGCGATTGCGCATCAGGTCTACCAAGATTGCTTCGATCGTATAGAGGCAGGGCTGCGTATACAGAGTCCCAGAAACCTTATCTTCAGGGCTTTGGCAAATCTGCGGCACAGACCAGCCCAAAATCTGCTCTGCCTGGTCAAACCTCGCCTGAGCCAGGGATATCTCGCCCAAGTCGGCTCCCATGCCGATCGCTTGAGAGCCTTGTCCAGGAAAAACCCATGCGGTTTTAATCATTAGTCGAATGAAAGATTGAACAGCGTGATGAAAGTCAGCGGATAAACAGGATAGCTCAAAAATACCCAAGTGTATTATCCGCTACATCTGCCACAAAATCCTATGCCACCACAAACTTACGCATAGCAACTGCAAAGGCGGTTAGGGCGGGGACATTTTTGGTGGGGCGCTTCGCGCCCCACCAAAAATGTCCTAAGCAAACTGGTGACAGCCATACCAGAAACCTAAAGATCATAAATTAATTGACCTGCAATAGTTTTTTGGAAGTG
>NZ_JCACIN010000026.1:0-5630 GCF_059504425.1 Drouetiella sp. | reverse complement strand
TTGAACGCTTCTCTACCTCTACAATAATGTCCTAACTCGTTCTCGTAGCGCTATAGTACTGCGGGAAGTGCCAAGTTCGATCGTGATTTTTGTCGATGAAATTGACACAACGTTGAGTTTGGACTTTACAGACGATTTTTTTGCAGCGATTCGGTTTCTCTATGTGGCGCGAGCAACGCAACCAGAGTTTCGGCGGCTATCGTTTGTGCTGATTGGGGTGGCAACGCCGGGAGATTTGATTCGAGATGCGAAGCGCACGCCGTTTAATGTAGGGAAACGGGTAGATTTGACCGATTTTATGCTGGCGGAGGCGATGCCGTTGGCGGCGGGATTAGGGCTAGCGGGGGCAGAGGCAGGACAAGTGTTGGGCTGGGTGCTGCGATGGACGAGCGGACATCCGTATCTAACCCAGCGGCTGTGTCAGGAGATGGCTCAGATGACGGGTAGCCCGTGGACAGAAGCCGAGGTGGATCGGTTAGTCCGCCGCACTTTCCTGGGGATGCAGAGTGAGCAAGATAACAACTTGCAGTTTGTCCGGGACATGCTGACAAAACGGGCACCGGAGCCAATGACGGTGTTGCAGACCTATCGGCAGGTATGGCGAGGGAAGCCTGCGGTGGGGGATGAGGAGCAGTCTTTGGTGAAGTCGCATTTGAAGCTGGCGGGGGTGGTGAAACGGGAAGGAAAGACTCTGCATGTGCGGAATCGGATTTATCGACAGGTGTTCGATCGGCGGTGGATTTATGAACAGGAAAGTTTGTGGCGACGGCTGAAGCCTTCAAGATGGGATGGCTTATTCAATGGACTGATAATTGTCACTTGGACGATTAATATTGCGCTGTTAGTTATTATTGCCAGTCGATTTCTCAGTGGTGAACTTGATGTCTTAGGCATAATGGCAGTGGTTGCACTTCCTTTACTCGTCCTATTGCAAGCTAAGAGATTTTTCACCGAAGACGGGCAGCGTAGCTTCAGCAATTTTTTAGAGCGAAGCAACATTCCGACACTTTTACATACAGAAGCTAAATTGGCACTCACGTCTTTGCTTTCCATTGGATTGTTTATCTTTTGGGTTCAACTGCCGAGGATTTCAGATAGCTATAGTTTGAGGGGTCTAGCATACTACCGTGAAGGAGCATTCAGCAGCGCTGAGAAAAGCTACCAACGGGCGATCGCCTTGAATCCAGATAACGTCAATGCGCATTACAACCTGGGTCGAATATATGAAGATTGGTCGCGATTTGATGAGGCCAAGCAGGAGTATCAAGTTGCAGTAGTAGGTGACAATTTCAGAGCCTACAACAATCTAGCTCGGCTATACATCTTAGATAAAAACTATCGCGCCGCTGTGAATCTTCTGCTACAGCAGGAGGAATTAGTTAAGCAACAACTTTCCCTGCCAAAAGATCAACAACTTATCTTCAAGGAGGATCAATACAACCTGGCGAAAAATTTAGGATGGGCGCGATTTGAGCAAAATCGTTACCCAGAAGCAGAAGCCGCTCTCCAACAAGCGATTGCGATCGCCAAAGACCCAGAAGTGTCTCGATATCTCCCGAATCGAGCTTCGGCGCATTGTATCTTAGCGCAGGTGCTTGAACGTCAGGGAAAAGCAAATAATGAAGAAATTAGTCAATTGAAACAGTGTGAGGCATTAGGGAATTCTAGAGATGTTCCAGAAGAAGACACTTGGATATCTTTAGCAAAGCAGAGGTTAAGAACCTTGCGGAATCATGATCTAACACCATGAAGTAGAGACATCTCATCCCTATGTTTTTTGGCACTTAAGATTGATATCAGGCTCTTTCCAACCATACTGATACAGGTGTCGCCTAGCGCAGCATTTAGAATTGTTAACCCCAAAATGTGAGGTTTGCACTTCTGGTGAACTAAGCTAACAGAGTACTCTAACTATTGATTCGCTCATTTTTTGAGCCAAAAATAATTCGCCTATACTACAGCGGATCGCAGCTTTCTGGGGACATCCGACGATGGCAAACTCCTTCAGTGTAAGGCTTTATAGCATTATAGGTGTCTCCTATACGACTGAAAAGCGCTGTATCTCTTCACGCACTATGAGTCTGGGTGCAGAATTCTGTCATTGAAAGATATTTTTTTCTAAAGAAATTCTCCGAACCGACCGTTTAGGAGAGGAGTATCGTTTTCTAAATCCTAGAGTCCAGAATGGCAAATCTCATATTCAAAACCGCGATAGTTAAGATCTTAGTGGAGGCGAGCGAGATTTAAGCAGAGCAATATAGAAATAGACCAGCTTCAGACTGACTGTATCAACTAGCTAGCTTTCTGATGCACCGCCATTCCTGCAAAAGTCATCAAACACCGCTGGCAGGCTCCATCCTCCCACAAAGCAGGCATCTTAAACAGCGCCCCACAGTTCGGACATTTAGACACCAGCTTCAGTTGATGCCTATCACACTTCCACACCGACTTAAACTGCCACTCTATCTGATGACAAGGCGTTTCCCCATAACATGCCCCACACAGACGAATCGGACTCCACTGCATCCCCATCCCTTGCGACGGTAACATCTGAACCAACCGCTCCGCCGTAACGCCCACTACCCCTGACAGCTTTTCCAGTTCAGCTTCAGTCGGAAATGGATTCAGATGAAACCGCTCCCATCGCGCCACCACTGCCCCAATCCCAGCCAACTGTCCCAACCCATTGGCTGAAAGATGATTCGGTCGCCTAAACCTCCCCAGGAAATGGCTGAAGCTTTCTCCCGCATACGGCTCAACCTGAAACAGCCAGGGCTGAATCTCACCCTCCGCCATCACTTATACTCCTTCGCCACTTCCTGAAGAATCGCCTTATCGACCTGCTTGAACCCTGCCGAAAGCGATCGAATGGCAGATTCTCTCAGAATCTCATCCATTCGCCCAATGTATCCCTCGGTGCTAGTCGTCAGAATTCGCAGCATATCTTTAGTGATCAAATTAGATGCGACTGGCAGCTTCAAAACTTGCTGCTCCCAGACCTGTACGGTCTTTTTGAACTCTTCTCCCGACAGCTTGCCAAAACGGTAACAGCCGCGAAAGCGGTTATAAACCTGTTCATCTCGCTTAATCACGGCATCCAGGCGATCGGTGCCAACCAGAACCACCGCGATTGCTAGCTTGTCATAGATATCCCGAACATCTGCGAAGGTTTCAGGCTTGAGGCGATCGGCTTCATCAATCACCAGCATTTCCACTTCACACGCTCGCAGAACTTCCATTGTCCGATCCCGGAAGTCTGATACGGTTCCCTTGGTGGCTCGGTGCTTTAGAAACTCAATGATTTCCTTAAATAGCTCTTTGGAGCCACACTTCTGCGGCGGCTGAATACAAACGACTGGAACGATCGGCTTTTTGCCCGTTTCTTGTTGGGGTTTATTGCGGTGAAAATAAGCTTCACAGGCAACTGATTTACCCGTTCTAGATTCTCCGACAACTCGGCAAGATTGCCTTGACTTTCGCTTGCCATCCAACCAGTTATGCAGCTTGCTCACCTGCTCTAAAGGCATCACCGTTTTTTTACGAAGCCGAGCGATCTCAACCTGTAATAAGCCTTCATCGGGTTGAATCTGACCTAATGCCTTTGCTAATTCCTGAGCTTGAACCATCTCTACCAATCTCCTCTTAGTTCATCAAAATCAATTGGCTCAAACTCCTGAGTCTCAAAGCTAATCTCTGGTTCATCCTGAGTCTCTGCTGGTTCAGGTTCAGTAGACGAGGAAGCTGGTTGCTCAGTCCGTTGATTGGGCTGCGATCGCGCCAACTTCTGCTCCTCTTTCTGGCGCTGTTTCCGATTTTTTTTGCTATCCGCCAGAGCATCCCGTTCTAATGCCTCTTGCAAGATGGCTTCGTTGCTCAAAGTCTTACCCGCCGACCGTAGCCGCCGACTGCTCGCTTTAGCTTCCTCATAGGAAAGCTGCTCGGTTTCCAGACCTTTAGCGGTGGCACGAGCCAGAAAAACTTCCCGGTTGTCCTCTTGGCGATACACCAAAATAGTGGTGATGTCGTTGGGGTCAAACCTGAGCGATACGATGTCTTTGGCGTACCCGGCCAAATATTCACCGTGATAGATCAAATTCTCAAATTGCAGATGTCCGCCTCCTTGAACGCTGCGTCGGGCTGCTTTCATCAAGCAATTGTCGAGATGTCGCTCATCAATGACATCGGGGACTTCGGGCAGTCCCGCTTCCCAGCGTTGGAAGCGCGTTTGATCTCCCATCCGGGCATCCATGCTTTGGTTGTAGTGATCGCAAATAAACCGCGCAATCAATTGCTCCAACTGTCGCAGCGTCAGGCTGGCATCTTTTTCAGCGTCCTCTGGTCGCTGCTGCACGTTCGACCCGGTATACCCAGGCAGCGTTGAAAATAGCTGGTCGTTCAGCGTTCTAAACGGGCGTTCAACAATGCCGCCTTCAGAGGGGCGATCGCGCAGATGGCAACGAAATCCTAAATCAGTACCAACTTGCTGGACATGATGGGATCGAAAATCTTTGCCCCCATCGGTATAAAAATGCTGCGGTTTTCCGTAAGTGCCCCACTCGCAGTTTAGTTTGTACTCTATCCCGTATTTCTTGGGCAGGATGGCATGGCGGAGTGCGAGTGCCACTACCTGGGAACTGGGTGCATCAAATCCTAGATTCACTCCCATAACACAACGGGAATAAGTATCAATCACTGTGGTTAGCCAAGGACGACTTAGCAGTTCTCCATACTGATCGACCAACAGCAAATCCACGCGAGTATGGTCGCACTGCCAAATATGGTTGCTGTGTTTATATTCAAGATCCTCTCCATCGCGTGTTTTAACTGATCCGGCTGAACCGCGCCATCCAGGACGACGAATGCTTTTGGCTTTCTCTTGCCTTTCTATAATGGGCTTCAGCACCCGCAACACTGTTCTGTAAGTAGGGGGTTGTTCATCCTTAATTTCACGGGCTTTTGCTTGGACTCTAACGGCAACCTGCTTGGGAGTCATCCGTTTGCTACCCTTGTTGCCTTCTTTGTAGGTCTTGATGATGAAGTCTTGCCAAAAGTCGCTAATCCGGTGTTTGCCCTTATCTCCTCTGGAATCGTTAGCAATTCCTGCTAGCCCTTCCTGTTCCCAGCGTTTCACCAATCGCTGGATCGATCGCACTGAAACGCCCAACTTCTCAGCAGCTTCTCGCAGCTTTTGACCATAGGTGAGGCGATCGCACGGTGCAATCAGACTTTGAATGACTTCTAGCTTGCGTTGAGCTTCACTATCCAGCTCATCGACAATCACCTGTGACGCAACCGGAGCAGATGCCTGGGTAGGAAAGGCTAATGCAGAGTCTGAAAGCTGACTATTCAGAACTGGGGAATCCTGCGTGGTCATTCATTTGCATCTAATTCATTTGTACTAATTTATCACTAGATACGAAATAAAGCGACACTTAATTTGTCATTACAGGCTCTATTCCATGAACCGCTAAGGAATGAAGATAGTTACAAGGAAGAGATAAGAAGAAACTTTGGAAAGCGACATCTAATTTGTCACTCTTGTAATGCTGCCCTATTTTGGAAAGCGACATCTAATGGCTCTTCCCAACTTTTGGTGATCCTGAAATCCTTTTTCAGAAGGTTTGTTACTC